>JBLNGJ010000411.1:0-2652 GCA_050264675.1 Micromonosporaceae bacterium | reverse complement strand
CAGTGGCCGACTCTGCATGGTGTCGTTGACGGCTCCATGGCAGCAGCGGGCAGGGTCGCCGGGAAGTCAACAATCTGGACTTCACCGGCGGCGACCGGCGCGTGACGATGGCGTGGTGCGGACCTACGGCCAGTACTGCCCCATCGCCCGTGGCGCCGAGATCTTCGCCGAGCGCTGGACGCCACTGATCATCCGCAACCTGCATCTGGGCTGCGGCAGCTTCAACGAGATCCTGGCGGGCGCGCCCGGGCTCTCCCGCACCCTGCTCTCGCAGCGGCTCAAGCACCTGGAACGGCTGGGAATCGTCGAGTCCGTCCCGAAGTCCGACGGGCGGGGGCGTCGCTACGAACTCACACCCGCGGGTCGCGACCTCTTCGAGGTCTGCCGGTCGCTCGGCGAGTGGGGAGCGCAGTGGCTCGAGATCGCCCCCGAGCACCTCGACCCGTTCGTGGCCCTATGGTCGATGTGCAACACGTTGCGCCGCGACCGGCTTCCGGATCGGCGGGTCGTCGTCCGGTTCGACTTCACCGGTCGTGCGCGCCCCGAGCGGTACTGGCTCTTGATCGAGCGCGGTGACACCGAGATCTGTAAGACGTACCCCGGTCTCGACGAAGACCTCTATGTCACCGCCGAAGCCGAAGCCTTCGTCAAGTGGCAGGCCGGTCAGCAGGCCTGGGCCGAGGCCGCCCGCGACCGCCGCATCCAACTCCACGGTCCGACGTGGCTCGTCCGGGCGTTTCCCACCTGGAACGCCCGCAGCGCCTTCGCCCACATCACGCCGGTCCCCCGGACCCCGCCGATGATCTAGTCTGCCGTCCATGACCGACAGTCCCGAACCCGACGACATCACCCGGGCTCACCGGGCCCAGCCGAGCGCCGAGGAGATCGCGCAGGTGCTCGCCCAACGGAGCACCGCGACCGTCGGCACGCTCAACCCGGACGGTTCGATCCACCTGGCGTACGTGGCCTTCCTCTACCAGGACGGGCGGTTCTACTTCGACACCGCCTCGGTGACCCGCAAGGCCCGCAACGCCAGGAAGCGGCCACGGGCCTCGGTGCTCGTCCAGGGGCGGGCGACCACCGGCCGGCACCTGATGGTGTGCGCGGAGGGGAGCGCGCGAATCCTGCGCGGCGCCGAGGCCACGGCGGTCAACCATCGAGTACGCGGAAAATATGCCAAACCGGACCTGCTGCCCGGCCTCAACCTGGTGTGGGACTCGCTCGACGACATCGCGGTGGAGATCACGCCCGCCACCTGGCGCTCGTGGACCTCAGCACCGTTGCGGGAGATCACCTCGGACGCCCTGGGTGTCACGTACCGCGACATTTGGCTTCCCGAGGAGTGACGCCGGACATCCTCCGTTCAGCCACATATAAGCGGCGAAAGCTGTCGAAGCCGGCGCCTTCGCTTGACCGAGTCCACGATCAATTCGTTACCGTCCTGGACGGCGCAACCGAGAGCAGGTGCACGACACACGGCGCGTAAGCACCGATAGCACGGCCTGAACCAGTAGCGTTTTCTCGTACGCGCCCGACCCTGTCGCCTCACGAAGGGCAACTTGTCTTGGCCGATCGATATTCGGGCCGCCACATCCGCCAAGCCCGGCACGCTGCGTGGCTCGGCAAGAAGCGGTCCCATCTCAGGCCAACCCGTCAACTCCTTCCCGCCGCTGCGGCGCTCACCGTGGCCGGCGTTCTCATCGGCGGTTCGGGCGCGGCGCTGAAGCTGCACCCACCGGAGAGGTTTGCCCCGGACGCCATGTCCGCCAGCGATCCGGCCAACTTTCCACCGCCCGACCGCGACGCCGCGGATGATCGGGTCAGCCGCAACGACACCCGCGCCGCGCTGGTCAGCTCGGGCGCGACGCTGTTGCAGCAGGCCGGCGCCGGCAAGGTGATCTCCACCGGCACCTGCGATGCGTCCTACTACGACGAGGGGCAGGCCACCGCCAACGGCGAACCGTTCGACCCCAACGCGCTGACGGCCGCGCACCAGAGCCTGCCGTTCAACACCCGGGTCCGGGTGACCAACGTGGCCAACGGCAAGTCGGTGATTGTCCGGATCAACGACCGCGGGCCGTTCGCCGCCGGCCGCTGCCTCGACCTCTCCCGGGCCTCCTTCTCCGAGATCGCCAGGCTCAGCACCGGTGTGATCGACGTCCGCTACGAGGTGCTGGTCCAGGACGCCACGTAGCCGCACGGGAGCCTTCACCACCTGCGGGCTCACCACGCCCACCGGAATGTGGGTGAGGTGAGCCCGCAGGTGACTGTGGAGCGCTGACTTCTGTCAGGATGCACGTGCGGCATCGCGCATCGTGGTGCCGCACCCGCGAGCCCAGAGACGTGACGCCGATGCGACGGTTCCGCCACTCGATCAGCCCAGAGGCGCGCACCGGGACCAGTGTGGCCCTGGCGGCGATCGCGTTCATCTGCCTGATCGAGGCGGCCGATGGCCCGGCCGCGCACGTGGTCGGCTTCCTGGCGATCGCACCGTTCCTGGCCGCGGCCTTCGCGCCGTGGCGGTTGGTGGTCGGCGTGGGCGTGATCGCCACCGGTCTCGGCGCGCTCTTCCTCTCCCTCGACCCGGCCGGCTTCGACATGACCGGGGCGATCCGGCTTGGCACGATGATCGCCGCGACCGCCGGCGCGGTC
>JBLNGJ010000410.1:0-4715 GCA_050264675.1 Micromonosporaceae bacterium | reverse complement strand
CTCCCGCGCGTCGTGGTAGTCGCCCCGCGTCGTACGCACCGGTGCCCTCACCCGCTCGCGGCCGAGCGCGGCCACCGCCTCCCGCCGCGCGGCTTCGACCCGGGTCCGCACCCGCCGGGCCCGGCGGCGGCGCAGCGCCCAGGCCAGCGGCGGTAGCAGCGCGACCACGGCCAGCCCGAGGGCGCCGATCAGCACCACCGGGTGGACGCCGTCCGGTGCCGGCAGCCGGCCCAGGCGCTGGGCGAGATCGGGCCAGCGGTCGTGGTCGGTGACGAGCCAGGCCAGGCCGGTCAGGCTGACCAGGACGGCGAGCCACCACAGCAGCCGGGCGGCCCGGGCGACCCAGACCCGAGGCCGGCGCGGTGTGGCCACGCTGACCGCCCGACCGAGCTCGTCGGGCAGGTCGGCGGCCGCGCGGACGTGCTCGCGCACCGCCTCGGCCCAGGGTTCGGGCAGTCCCACGCTGGCCTGATCGGCGAAGTGGTGCGCGGCGAGCGCGACCACCGCCGGCTGGGCTGAACCCGGATCGGCGGCAACGGCAACCCGACGGCGCCGCAACGGCCAGCCCGGCACGGCCGCCCGTCGGACGTACTCCTCCGTGGTGGCCGCGGCGACCGCGGCGACCCCAGCGGACGAGACGAGAGCGTCCTGCAGGGCCTGCACCGGCTCGTCGCCGGGCAGCGCCACGTCGGCACCGACCGAGGGTCGCAGCTCCTCGGCGACGGTGTCGATCTCACCCTCCAGCCGGGCCAGGGCCGCCTGACGGGCCCCGACCGCCTTCTCCACCACGGTGCGCAGCTCATCGATGCCCTCGCCGGTGGCGGCCGACGTGGCCAGGACCGTAACGCCGGGCAGGCCGTCCGCCTCGACCAGGCGGGCCAGGTCGGCCCGGCACCGGTCGGCGTCCGCGGCCGGGAGCCGGTCGACCTGGTTGAGCACCACGACGGTGACCTCGCGTAGCGCGCCCATGTGGCTCAGGTACTGCTCGTGCACGGCCTGGTCGGCGTACTTCTGCGGGTCAAGCACCCAGATCACCAGATCGACCGTGTCGACCAGGCGGTCGGTCTCGATCCGGTGCCCGGTGGCGACCGAGTCCATGTCGGGCAGGTCGAGCAGGACCAGCCCGCGCAGCGGTGCCTCGTCGTCGGCGTCGAGCGGGCTCTCCCGGGTGAACCGGTGCGCGGCGCCGACGCCGAGCCAGTCCACCAGCTCGTCGGCACCGGCCTGGCCCCACACGCAGGCGTGGGCCTCCCCGGTGGTCGGACGCAGGTGCCCCGCCGGCGAGAGCTCCATCCGGGCCAGCGCGTTGAAGATGCTGGACTTGCCGCTGCCGGTGGAGCCGGCGAGGGCGACCACGGTGTGCTCGCCGGAGAGGCTCAGCCGGGTGCCGCCGCGGTCGAGCAGCCGCCGGGCCGGCTCCAGCGCCGGGTCGGGCAACCGGCCCGCGGCGAGCCCGACGAAGCGCTCGAGTGCGTCCAGCCGGTGCAACACCGTGCCCGGTGTACGCGCCTTCGCCTCAGGCTCGCTCCTCGCGCTCACGGCAACCGTTCGTTCGCGACTGCGGGGCTCGCTCCGCTCGCTCCTCGCGCTCACGCTGCCTCCCGGGTGGTGGCCCCGTTCGGCAGCGCCGTCCGGACAGTGGCGAGCCGGGCCGCCGCCGCCCGCAGCCGCGGTCCGGCATCAGCCGCGATCCCGGCCGCCTCGACCACCGCGTGCCACACTCCGGCGGCGTGGTCCAACTCCGCCCGCGCCCGGCCGAGCAGATCGGCCCGGGCCGCGTCGGCGGCTTCGGGGTTCAGGTCGACGATCGCCCGCAGCAGGTCGGGCCCGGGTCCGTCGGCGGTGATGTCATCGCGGGGTGGTGCCACGGCCGCGATCGTCGTCAGTGGAGTGTCGTGGGCCGCGTGCCAGGCGTTGACCAGGTCTGCGGTCGGCGGCTCGCTCGCGGGTGGCTCGGCCGCTAGCAGCAGCCGGCCGGCCGTCTCGGCCCGCCAGCGCCGCCGGACGTGGTCGGCCGCGCCGATGGCGGCCTCGGTGATCAGGCTGGTCAGCGTCGCCGCCACCGCGGCGATGAGCTGGAGCAGACCATCGGCCGCGCTGCCCCGCCCGGCGGCCCGTAGTTGCTCGGTGAGCTCACCGCTGGCTACCGCCTCCCGCCAGCGTGTGTACACCAGCCCGCGCAGCACCGAGCCGTCGCCCACACCGGCCTCCACTGTGGAGAGGGCTCGGGCGTACGCCTCATCGACCGCGGCCCGAAGGGCAACGGCCGCTGCGGCCTGGTCGTCGGCGGCAGTGGCGAGCCGGTTCAGCCGGTGCTCCACTTCGGAGACCGTGCCGAGCAGGCCGTGCCGGGCGGTCGCCGCCCGCCGGGGCCGGTCCCGGGCGATGCTGTCGATCCAGCGGCCGATCTCGGCGACCTGGTCTTCGGCGAGCATGCCGTACGGGTCCAGCTCGGCCTCGGGCACGACGAACAGCGGCGCGTCACCGAGTTGGCGTTCGCGCAGCATGCCGCGCAGGTGGGCGGCGATCTCGTCGGCGACCGCCGGCTCGACCCGGTCGAGCACGACCGCGACGGCGGTGCCCCGGTGCTGCGCCTCGCGCAGCACCCGCCACGGCACCGCGTCGGCGTAGCGGGCCGCGGTGGTGACGAAGAGCCACAGGTCGCCGGCGGCGAGCACCTCGCGGGCGAGCCGGCGGTTGGCCGAGACCACGGAGTCGATGTCGGGGGCGTCGACCAGGGCCACGCCGGGCACGAGACCCGGTGCCGGCACGACCCGCAGCACGGCCACGTCTTCGATGTCGTCCAGGCCGGGTGTTCGGGTCAGCCCCGGCAGCAGCTCGGGCGCGGTGAACCAGGTCGCATCGGCGGGGTGGGCCACCAGCACCGGCGCCCGGGTGGTCGGCCGGATCACCCCGGCCCGGCTGACCGGCGCCCGGATGAGGCTGTTGACCAGAGTGGACTTGCCGGCCCCGGTCGAGCCGCCGACCACGGCGAGCAGCGGTGCGTCCAGACGGAGCAACCGTGGGAGCACGTAGTCGTCGAGCTCGGTGATGAGCGCGCGGGCCCAGTCCCGCGCCCGCAGAGCGCCGGGCAGCGCAAGGGGGAAGGTGGCCAGCGCAGCCGCCTCCCGCGCCGCCACGACCGCGTCGCCGAGCGCCGTGTCAGCGGCCGGCCCGGCGTTGGGGCGGACGGGACCGACCGGCTCCACCCGGTGAAGCCGGTTGCGTGTCTCCCGCTCGGTGGGCGCGACAACCGACCGGGTGTTCGGGAGCGTGTTCATGGGGAAGATAGTGCCTGATAAGGGACGAGGGTGAGTTAACTATCCATAATCCCGACGAACGTCCCGTGCCAGTCGGGCTCTGCGATCAGAGCCGCAGCTCCGCGACACAGCACTTGACGCTACCGCCGCCCTTCTTCAGTTCGGACAGGTCGACCGGGATCGGTGTATATCCAGCCGCGGCGAGCTTGGCACTGAGCCCGGTCGCCTCGGCACTGAGCACGACGTCACGCCCGTCGCTGACCAGATTCAGTCCGAACGCCAAGGCGTCAGCCTCGTCAGCCAGTACCGCATCCGGGAAGAGCTGACGCAGCACCCGCTGGGAGGACTCGGAGAAGGCGCCGGGGTAGTACACGACCGTCGCGTCATTGAGGGCGGCCAGCGCCGTGTCGAGGTGGTACAGCGAGGGGTGGACCAGGCGCAACGAGATCACCGGATGGCCGAGGGTCTCCTGGATCTCCGCGTGCGCGGCCGGCTCGGTGCGGTAGCCGTAGCCGGCGAGGATCAACCCGCCACCGCACGCGGCCGGCACGTAGGCGAGGTCACCCTCGCCCTCGTTGGTCTCCTGCGGCCGCACGAACCGCCAGCCAGCGGCGGCGTGGTCGAGGTACCACTGCTCGTGGGCCGCCGCCTCGTCGGTCCGCTGTGGATACCGGAACTTGGCACCGTAGACGACGCCATCGACACTGAACGCACCATTGGCGGCGTAGACCATGTCGGGCAGGCCCGGCCGCGCGTCGAGGGTGTGCACGGTGTGGCCGAGCCCGGTCAGCGTGTCGCGCAACGACTCCCACTGCTTGCGCGCGAGCTCCGGGTCGGTCGGGGTGCCGGGATCCATCCATGGGTTGATGACGTACTCGACAGCGAAGTGCTCCGGCGGGCACATGAGGTAGGTCCGCGGTCGCGCCTGGGGGGTCACGAGCCTCAAGGGTAGGTAGGCTCGACCGACGGTGACAGTCGGGTTTGTTGCAGAGAAAAGGTGCTTTGTTGCACATGGACGACACCGACCAGCGGATCATTGCGGCACTGACCGCGGACGCGCGGGCTTCCTACGCCGAGATCGGCCAGCGCGTCTCGCTCTCCGCCCCGGCGGTGAAGCGCCGGGTCGACCGGCTCCGGGCGACCGGAGTGATCAAGGGCTTCACCGCCGTAGTCGACCCGGCCGCGTTCGGCTGGACCACCGAGGCGTTCGTGGAGCTCTTCTGCACCGGCCGCACCACGCCGGCCCAGATCGCCGTGGCCACCCGGCGCCATCCCGAGGTGGTGGGCGCATTCACCGTCTCCGGTGAGGCCGACGCCCTGGTCCACCTGCGCGCGGCCGACATCTCCCACCTCGAGCAGGCCCTGGAGAAGCTGCGCGCCGAACCGTTCGTCACCTCCACCCGCAGCATGATCGTGCTCTCCCGGCTCGTCGACGGGCCGCTCGGCTAGACCTGG
>JBLNGJ010000409.1:0-5396 GCA_050264675.1 Micromonosporaceae bacterium | reverse complement strand
CGGGCGTTGGCCGGCAACCGTGTGCTGGACCGGTTCCCGTCGGGTCGCGAACGCCTCCCCGTCAGACCCAGCCGGCCCACGTCGAGCTGCGCGGGTTTGGCTGGCGCCACGCCGGCCGCGCGGCGTGGGCGCTGCGCGGGGTTGACCTTCGCATCGAACGCGGCGTGCGGGTGGTCTTGCTCGGCCCGTCCGGGGCCGGCAAGAGCACGCTGCTCGCCGCGCTGGCCGGGTTGCTGGCGGAGGACTCCGGGCAGCCCGAGGGCACGGTCGCGGTCGACGGCGATGATCCCCGCGCCCGGCGCGAGCACACGGCGATCCTCTTCCAGGACCCACAGACCCAACTGGTGCTGTCGCGGGCCGGCGACGACGTCGCCTTCGGGTTGGAGAACCGCGGCGTGCCGACGGAGCAGATCTGGCCCGCGGTGGACGCGGCCCTCGCCGCGGTCGGCTTCGCCTACCCACGGGACAGGTCCACCGCCGCCCTCTCCGGCGGTGAGCAGCAGCGCCTGGCCCTGGCCGGCGCCCTGGCCACGCGGCCGGACCTGCTGCTGCTCGACGAGCCCACCGCCAACCTCGACCCGGTGGGCGCCGCGTTGGTCCGCGGGGCGGTCGCCCAGGTGCTCGCCGACAACAACCGCACCCTGGTGCTGGTCGAGCATCGGGTGGCCGATTCCCTCGATCTCATCGACCGGGTGGTCGTGCTCGGCCCGGGCGGTACGGTCAGCGCCGACGGTCCACCGGATGCGGTCTTCGCCGTGCACGGCGCCGCCCTGGCCGCGCAGGGCGTCTGGGTGCCCGGGCAGCCGATGCCCCGCCATCCGGCCACCACCACGATTCGCCCGACGCTGCTGCACGCCGAGCGGGTAGGGCTGCGCCACCGCGGCGCCGACCGACCGGCACTGACCGATGTGGACTGTGCCGTCCGTGCCGGCGAAGCGCTCGCCGTCACCGGCCCGAACGGGTCGGGCAAGACCACACTCGCGCTGCTGCTCGGCGGACTGGTCGCGCCGAGCAGCGGGGCGGTGCAGCCCACCCCGGAGCTGGCCGCCGGCCTGACCGGCCCGCCGCACCGCTGGCGGGCCGCGCAGCTGACCCGGCGCATCGGTTCGGTGTTCCAGGATCCGGAGCACCAGTTCCTCACCAGCCGGGTGCGCGACGAGCTGAGCCTGGGGCCGCGGCGCATCGGCCGTTCTCCGGCGCAGATCCACACGGTCGTCGACGACCTGCTCGACCGGTTGCACCTGAGCCGGTTGGCGTTGGCTAACCCGTACACCCTCTCCGGCGGCGAGCAGCGGCGGCTCAGCGTCGCGACGGCCTTGGCTACCGCGCCCCGCCTCCTCATCCTCGACGAGCCCACGTTCGGCCAGGACCGGCGCACCTGGGTCGAGCTGGTGGCGCTGCTCGCCGCGATCCGTGATGACGGCGCCGGCGTGGTCGCGGTCACCCACGACGAGGAGTTCGTCGACGCGCTCGCCGATCGCCAGCTCACCCTGGGCGCGGCGCGGCCCACGCCGACGGCGGTGGCCGCCACATGACCCGCCGACGCGCTCTCCTCCGCGGAGGCGGCGTGACCGGACCGTCGGTGACCATGGCCCGGGTCGACGCGCCGTTGGCCCGGCGCAACCCGGTGGCGAAGGTCGGCGCCGGCTTCCTTTTCTCGCTCGCCCTGCTGGCCACGCTCGACCCGGTCACCCCGGCGCTCGCGGTGGCCATCGAGCTCGCGTTGGTGCCGCTGTTCGGGGTGCGCTACCGCGAGCTCGCCCGCCGGGCCGGGCCGGTGCTGCTGGCCGCGGCCGGAGTGCTGTTGAGCCTGGTGTTGTTCAGCACCGACCGCAGTGGCACCACGCTGACCCATCTCGGGCCGTTCGCGGTCACCACCGGCGTGCTGCACAGCGCGCTCGCCCTGGGCCTGCGCCTGGTCGCGGTCGCCATCCCGGCCGTGCTCGTCTTCGGCACCACCGACCCGACCGACCTCGCCGACGCGCTGGTGCAGAACGTCAAGGCACCGGCCCGTTTCGCCATCGGCACGCTGGCGGCGCTCCGGCTGGTGCCGCTGCTCGGCCAGGAGTGGCGCCTGCTCGCGCTGGCCCGCCGGGCCCGGGGCGTCGATGCCGGCGCCAACCCGGTCGCCCACTTGCGGCTTTTCGCGTCCACCACGTTCGCGCTGCTGGTCGGCGCGATCCGGCGGGGCACGCGCCTGGCCACCGCGATGGATGCCCGCGGCTTCGACTCCCAGGTGCGCCGTACGGTGGCCCGCCCGCAACGGTTCGGGCCGGCCGACGCGGCCCTGGTGGTGGCCGCGGCCGCGGTCGGGGCGGCCCTGATCGTGGCGAGCGTGGCCCTCGGCACGTTCACCCCGCTGCTCGCCTGACCGCCCCGCCGGGGCCAGCCCGCTGCGGCGGCCTCAGGACGGGGCGACCGGGTTGGGCAGCGCGCCGCCGAACCGGCGATCCCGCTGGGCGTAGAGCTCACACGCGTACCAGAGATGCCGCCGGTCGAAGTCGGGCCAGAGCGTGTCGAGGAAGATCAGCTCGGCGTAGGCCGACTGCCAGATGAGGTAGTTGGACGTGCGCTGCTCACCGGAGGGGCGCAGGAAGAGGTCCACCTCGGGCACCTCCGGGTGGTACAGGTAGCGCGCGAACGTCTTCTCGGTGATCGCGTCCGGGCGCACCCGGCCGGCCGCCACGTCGCGGGCAATCGCCGCGGCGGCGTCGGCGATCTCGGCCTGCCCGCCGTAGTTGACGCAGAACTGCAGGGTGAGCGTGCGGTTGTGGCGCGACATCTCCTCGGCCGTCTGCAGCTCCCGGATGACGCTCTTCCACAGCCGGCCGGCCCGGCCGGACCAGACCACCCGCACCCCGAGCTCGATGAGCTGGTCGCGGCGGCGGCGGATGACGTCGCGGTTGAAGCCCATGAGAAAACGGACCTCGTCCGGTGACCGCTTCCAGTTCTCGGTGGAGAAGGCGTACGCGGACAGGTACGGGACGCCGATCTCGATGGCCCCCTCGACGGTGTCGAAGAGCGAATGCTCGCCCTGCTCGTGCCCCTTGGTGCGGGGCAGCCCGCGGTCCTTGGCCCAGCGGCCGTTGCCGTCCATCACGATGGCGATGTGCCGGGGCAGCGCGGCCGCCGGCAGTTTGGGGGCCCGGGCGCCGGTGGGGTGCGGCGTGGGCGGTCGGGGCGTCATGGCTCGACGGACCGGTCGACCAGCGGCAGCGAGCGCAGGCCCCGCTCGAGGTGCCACTGCAGGTGCGCGGCGACCAGGCCACTGCACTCACGCCGATGCCCGGTCGCGCTCGCGTCGGCGACCGGCCAGTCGCCGTCCCGCAGGGCGACCATGAGCTCGACCGTGGCCGGGGCCGGATGGGTCGCCCCGGGCGGCCGGCACTCGCCGCAGACCGCCCCGCCGGCCGGCACGGAGAACCGCGCGTGCCGCCCGGGCGAGCCGCAGACCGCGCACTCGGTCAGCGCCGGGGCCCAACCAGCCACCGCCATGGCCCGCAGCAGGTAGGCGTCGAGCACCAGGGTGCTGGCGTGGTCGGCGCCGGCGAGCGCGCGCACCGCGCCGAGGGTGAGCTGGAACAGCCGCAGCGCCGGCTCGTCCTCGACCGGGGTCAGCCGTTCCGCGGTCTCGGCCACCGCGCTCGCCGCCGTGTAGCGCGGATAGTCCCGGCCCAGGCTCTTGCCGTAGAGCTCGATGCCTTCGACCTGCCGGATGATGTGCAGCCGGCCCGGGCGGCCAGGGTCGCCGGCGAACTGCACATCGACGTGCCCGAACGGCTCGAGCCGGGCGCCGAAGCGGGACGTGGTTCGGCGTACCCCCTTGGCGGCGGCTCGGACCCGCCCGTGCCGGCGGGTCAGCAGCGTGATGATGCGGTCGGCCTCGCCCAGCTTCTGCACCCGCAGCACCACCCCGTCATCGCGGAAGAGCTGATAGGGGTAGCCGGGCACCCGACCATTCTGCTACGCGAGTGGCTCAGTGCCGATCGGCTACGCGCTGGCGCCCCGGACCGCCGGCTCGCGCGGTGCGACCGCGGGCCGGCTGCGGCGGTTCGGCTCCGGGCGGGCCGCCGGAATCAGCCGGACCCGCAGGCCCGCGGCCATGTCCTCGACCCAGCCGACGGCGAGCACCGGCACGGTCAGCGCGGCCAGCACCGCGGCGAGCCACCCGATCCGTCCCCACACGCCGCCGAGGTTCCAGCCGACCAGCCCGACCGCCGCGCCCAGCCCGATCACCACTGTCGGGTGCCAGAGGTAGATCGTCACCGCCCGCCGGTTGAGCGCCGCGACCAGCCAAGACACCGGCCGGACCCGGCCGAGCCAGCTAAGGTTGCCCGGCGCCAGCCCGATCAGCAGCAGCACGAAGCCGGTGGACCAGAGCAGATCGCCGACGGGAATGTCGTTGAGGTCGTAGCCACGCGGCCCGGGGTGGGTGAGGAACCAGGCCGCGCCGGCCGTACAGCTGGCCAGGGCGAGCCCGATGAGCAGCCACCGCGGCATCCGGCGCAGCTGGCCGTCGTGGTGGGCGAAGCCGAGTAGCCAGCAGCCGAAGTAGAGGCCGAAGTCATGCAGGACGGGCAGTGTCGGCAGGCCGGCCTGCACCGCGACGAGCACGCCGAGCGGGACCGCGAAGGTCGGCACCGGCCAGCGCCGGAACAGCGGCAATGCGATCGGGGAGAGCAGCACGAACCAGAGGTACTCGCGCAGGTACCAGATCAGCCCGAGCACGCTCGAGCCCCATTGGTTCATCGGCGGATCCTGCAGCGGGGCGAGCCAGAACACCAGACGCCAGTTGGGCAGCAGGCCGGTCAACAGCATCGCCGGTACGGCGATCGCGGCCAGCGCCCACAGCGGCGGCAGCAGCCGCCGGGCCCGCCGGGCCAGCGCCCGCCCACCGTGACGGTCGAGCGAGGCGGCCATGAGCGAGCCGGCCAGCGCGAACATGACGCCCATGGCCGGAAAGACGATGGTGAGCATGGCCCAGCCGCTGGCGTGGTAGAGCACCACCCGGATGATGGCGGCCGCGCGGAGCAGATCGAAATACCGGTTACGGACCCGCTCGTCCCGGGGGGATGGATCGGCTACCCGGGTATCTGGCGGCAAAGACACGCTCATGCCTATCGCACGAATCTGTGGATCGACCCGTAGGCCGCCCTGATTTGCGGAAGATGTCCGAACTTTTGTTAGAAACCGAGCTTACGCAGCTGCTTCGGATCACGCTGCCAGTCCTTGGCCACCCGTACGTGCAGGTCCAGGTAGACCTTCGCTCCGAGCAGCTCCTCGATCTCGCGCCGGGCTCGGGTGCCGACCTCGCGCAGCCGCGCTCCCCCGGCTCCGATCACGATCGCCTTCTGGCTCGATCGTTCCACGTATAGATCGGCAAAGATCTTAGTCGT
>JBLNGJ010000408.1:0-2739 GCA_050264675.1 Micromonosporaceae bacterium | reverse complement strand
AAGCCGTTGTAGGCCGTGTTGGCGGCGAGGAACAGGATCAGCGCGGTCGCACCGGCGACCACGTAGAGCAGCAGCGAACCGGCCCCGAACACGGCCTCGCCGAGCTGGGCGGTGACCGTCTTCTGCACGTAGCCGGCTGGCCCGGCGACGATCTGGGTGGCCGGGTCCTCGACGAACTTCAGGCCGGACAGCCGGGCCAGCGTGATGATGCCGAGCAGCATCGTGACGGCGATGAGGCCGAGCAGGAGCAGCGTGTTGGCGGCATTGCGACTCTTGGGCGGGCGGAAGGCGGGCACCCCGTTGGAGATGGCCTCGACACCGGTGAGGGCGGCGCAGCCCGATGAGAACGACCGCAGCAGCAGGAAGGCCATGGCGAAGCCGGTGAACGTGCCTTCGGGTTCGATGACCAGATCGGCGCTGGGCGCGTGCAGCGTATGGCCGAGCACGAAGATGCGGAACAGCCCGGTGGCGACCATCCCGATGATGACGATCATGAACCCGTAGGTGGGAATGGCAAAGGCGGTGCCTGACTCGCGGATGCCGCGCAGGTTGATCGCGGTCAGCAGGATCACCGCACCGACCGCGACGCCCACCTTGTGCTCGGCGACGTAGGGCACCACCGAGCCGAGGTTCGCCACGCCCGAGGCGACCGAGACCGCCACGGTGAGCACGTAGTCGACCAGGAGCGCGCTCGCCACCCCGAGGCCGAACCGGGGGCCGAGGTTCACCGTGGCCACCTCGTAGTCGCCACCGCCGGAGGGGTACGCGTGCACGTTCTGCCGGTAGCTCGCCACCACGGTGAGCATCACCACGACTACGGCCAGCCCCACCCACGGTGCATAGACATAGGCCGCCGCACCGGCCATCGAGAGGGTCAACAGGATCTCATCCGGCGCATAGGCGACGCTGGATAGCGCGTCGGACGCGAAGACCGGCAGTGCGATCCGCTTCGGCAGCAGGGTGTGCTGCAGCCGGTCCGACCGGAAGGGTCGCCCCAGCAGGATCCGCTTCAGCACCGACGTCGGACTGGCCACAAGCCACCAGCCTACGGCCCGCGATCACATCCGCGGTCCGTGAATCGGTCCGAGCGCGATCGGCCGCGCCGGCACGGTGTAGCGTCGCGTCGCAGGGCGCAGCGGAGGGAACCTACGGTGCACATTGTGATCATGGGCTGCGGTCGGGTCGGCTCCACGATCGCGCACAGCCTGGAGGGACGCGGCCACACGGTCGCGGTCATCGACCAGAACCCCGATGCGTTTCGCCGCCTGGGCACCGAGTTCGGCGGTCTGACCGTCACCGGGGTCGGCTTCGACCGTGAGGTGCTCGTCGAGGCCGGCATCGAACGGGCCCACGCGTTCGCCGCAGTGTCCAGTGGGGACAACTCCAACATCATCTCGGCCCGGCTGGCCCGCGAGACGTTCGGCGTGGAGCGGGTGGTCGCCCGCATCTACGACCCGAAACGGGCTGAGGTGTACGAGCGCCTCGGCATCCCGACGGTGGCGACGGTCCGCTGGACGGCCGACCGGATGCTGCGCCACCTGGTGCCGGAGAGCGTGGTTGAGCTCTGGCGGGACCCGACCAGCGCGGTCTCCATCATCGAGGTGCCGGTGCATCCGGAGTGGATCTCCCGGCCGGTGCGGGCGCTGGAGGAGGCCAGCGGCGCGCGGGTCGCGTTCCTCATGCGCTTCGGCATTGGCACGCTGCCCACTGCCTCGACCATGCTGCAGGATGGGGACCAGGTGTTCATGCTGGTAACCGACGACATGGCCAGAGCCGTCACGGCGGTCACCGGCGCCGCGCCGGCGACGTCGTAGTGCCGCGTTGATTCGGCGAAGGGAGGTCGCGCCAGATGCGAGTGGCGATCGGCGGTGCGGGCAACGTCGGGCGCTCGATCGCCCAGGAGCTCATCGACAACGGTCACCGCGTTTTACTCATTGAGCGACAGCCCTCGATGCTGCGCCCGGAGCGGGTGCCGGCGGCCGAGTGGATCCTCGCCGACTGCTGTGAACTGGCCAGCCTGCAGGAGGCCGACCTGGCCAGCTGCGACGTGGTCGTCGCGGCCACCGGCGATGACAAGGCGAACCTGGTGCTCTCGCTGCTGGCCAAGACCGAGTTCGCGGTCCCCCGGGTGGTCGCGCGGGTCAACCGGGCCGAGAACGAGTGGCTGTTCACCGACCAGTGGGGCGTCGATGTCTCGGTGAGCAAGCCCCGCCTGATGGCCGCCCTGGTCGAGGAGGCGGTCACCGTCGGCGACCTCGTCCGGCTAATGACCTTCCGGCAGAGCGAGGCGAACCTGGTGGAGATCACCCTGCCGGAGACCGCGCCCTTCGTCGGGCACCCGGTCCGCGAAATCTCGCTGCCCCGCGACTCCGCCCTGGTGGCGATCCTGCGCGGCAAGCGGGTCGTGGCCCCGACGCCGGACGACCCGCTCGAGGCCGGCGATGAGCTCATCTTCGTCTGCACCGCGGAGGCCGAGGACAAGGTGCGCTCGGTCATCCTCGGCGCCGCCACCCGCTGACCTGCTGGTCAGGGCAAAGGTTGGTCCGGGCAAAGGTTGGTCAGGGCAGGAGTTGGTCGAGGCAGGAGTTGATCAAGGCGAGGTTGGTCAGGGCAGAAAGGGTGCGGTGGGCGCGACGGTGCGCAAATGCCGGCGTACCGCCCAGACGGTCACGGCGAGCAGCAGCGCGTACGGCGGGAAGCCCAGCAGGATCCTGGTCAGGCCGAGGATCGTGCCCTTCT
>JBLNGJ010000407.1:0-9311 GCA_050264675.1 Micromonosporaceae bacterium | reverse complement strand
CGGCGTACCGGAATCCACTGCCGGTCGGCCGCAGCCAGGGCCAGCTCGGCGGTGCGGATAGCCCGCCGCAGCATGCTGGTGTGCACCACGTCGGGCCGCAGTCCGCTCTCGCGCAGCAGTTCACCACCGCGCCGGGCCTCGTCCTCGCCCCGGGCCGAGAGGTCGACGTCGACCCAGCCGGGGACGAGGTTCTTGGCGTTCCACTCGCTCTCGCCATGCCGCAGCAGAACCAGCGCACCGGGGCTCGTTCTCATGACCCCCATCCTCCCGCCCCCTCCCGCCGATCATGAACTGAGGTTCCTCGTCGGCGGCGTGTCGCGGCCGTAGCCCCATGATCGACGCGATCTCCGGCGCGGGATCCTGGCCAGCAGGACGTGACGCGCGCCACCTGAAATTGGCCAACTTTCTGTCGTACCCCGGCCCTAGGTTGTAAGGGACAGACAGCAGCTTGTGCATTACAGCTGAGCGTCCGGGAGGCGACGTGCGAGGCATGCGGCAATGGGTCGGCGACACGGTGGGCGGGCTGCCCCGGGCGTTCTGGTACCTGTGGGCGAACACCCTGCTCAGCCGCGTCGGGTCATTCATCATCATCGTGCTGGCGATCTATCTGACGCAGGACCGGGGCTTCAGCGAGACCTTCGCCGGCCTGGTGATCGGCCTCTGGGGTGCCGGTGGCGCGGTCGGCACGCTGCTGGGCGGTGTGCTCGCCGACCGGTGGGGACGCAAGGCAACGCTGCTCACCGCGCTCTACAGCAGCGCCGCCGTCATGGTCGCGCTCGGCCTGGCTCGCACCGGGCTGCAGATCGCGCTGGCCGTGGTGGCGCTGGGCCTGGTCGGTGAGGCGGCCCGGCCGGCGTTGTCGGCCCTGATGATCGACATCGTGCCGGAGCGGGACCGGCTGCGCGCCTTCTCGCTCAACTACTGGGTCACCAACGTGGGCTTCGCCGTCGCCGCGACCACGGCCGGGCTGGTCGCCGGCGTGGACTACCTGCTGCTGTTCACCATCAACGCGGCCACCACCGCGGCCGCCGCCACGCTCGTCGTGATCCTGGTGCGTGAGCCGGCCCGGGTCCGCGCGGTCACGGCCGAACCGTCGCGGCCACCCTCGCCCGGGCTGCGCGCCGTCTTCGCCGATCGGGTCTTCCTCGGCTTCGTCGGTGTGAACGTGTTGACCTCGCTGGTCTTCATGCAGCACATCTCGACCCTGCCCATGGCGATGGGCCAGGATGGCCTGTCACCATCCACATTCGGCACCGTGATCGCCCTCAACGGCATCCTGATCGTGGCCGGTCAGCTCTTCGTGCCGCGCCTGCTGCGCAACCGCAGCCGCGCCGCCACACTGGCCACCGCCGCCGTCATCATGGGGCTGGGCTTCGGCCTCAACGCCCTCGCCGACACGGTCTGGTTCTACGGCCTCGCGGTGCTGGTCTGGACGCTCGGCGAGATGCTCAACTCACCGTCCAATTCGGCCACCAACGCCGAGCTCTCCCCGGCCGACCTGCGCGGGCGCTACCAGGGCGTGTTCTCACTGTCGTGGTCGGCGGCGAGCTTCGCCGCACCCATTCTCGGCGCCGTGGTGCTGCAGTACCTCGGCAACACCGCGCTGTGGCTGGGCTGCCTCGGCCTGTCCGGGGTGGTCGCGGTGATGCACCTGCACGCCGGGCCGGCCCGCGAGCGCCGCGCCGCCGAGCTGCGCCAGCGCGCGCTGGTCCTCGCGGCCTGACCCGTGATCGCGTGACGTTTCCCGGGCGCGAAGACGGAGAACTCCGCGCGCTCAGGGGGTGACGTCACTCCAGACCGGGGGACGTCACTCGAGATCGGGGAAGGTGGCGGGTGGGGTGAAGCGAGGGCCGTACGCGGTGGCCAGCTCCCGGGCCCGGGCGGCGAAGCCGGCGGTGCCGCCCGGGTACGCGGCGACGAACTGCAGCACGCCACCCGTCCAGGCCGGAAAGCCGATGCCGAAGATCGAGCCGATGTTCCCGTCCGGCACACCGGTGAGCACGCCCTCATCGAGGCAGCGCAGGGCTTCGAGCGCCTCGGCGAAGAGCAGCCGCTCCTGCAGGTCGGCCATGGCCACGGTCGGCGGGGTCACCGCCCCGAACGCCGCCGCGAGTCCTGGCCACAGGTGCTTACCCGAACCGTCGCTCGGATAGTCGTAGAAGCCGGCGCCGGCGGCCTTACCGGCCCGCCCATGGCGGTCGACCATCACGTCGATGACCGCGTCGCCCGGATGCGGTGGAGTCACCACACCGGCCTTGCGGGCCTCGTCCCGCAGCCGTCGGCCCAGGGTCAGCGAGACCTCGTCGGTGACCGCGAGCGGCCCGACCGGGTAGCCGGCCTGCAGAGCCGCCTGCTCCACCGTCGCCGCCGGCACTCCCTCGGCCAGCATGGCCAGACCCTCGAGCACATACGTGCCGAAGACCCGTGAGGTGAAGAAGCCCCGCGAGTCGTTGACCACGATCGGGGTCTTGTCCAGCCGGCGCACCAGGTCGTAACCGCGGGCCAGAGCCTCATCCGAGGTCTGCTTGCCGCGAATGATCTCCACCAGCGGCATCTTGTCGACCGGCGAGAAGAAGTGCAGCCCGAGGAACCCGGTCGGGTCGGGCACCGCCTCGGCGAGCGAGGTGATCGGCAGCGACGACGTATTGGACGCGAGCAGCGTGGCCGGGCCGACCACCGCCGCCACCCGGCCGAAGACGTCGTGCTTGAGGGTCAGGTCCTCGAAGACGGCCTCGACGACCACGTCGCAGCCGGCGAGTGCGGCGACATCATCGGCGACCTCGATCCGGGCCAGCGTGGCGTCCCGCTTCTCCACTGTGGAGCGCCCGCGGGCGACCGCCCGGTCGAGGAGCTTCTCGCTGTACGCCTTACCGCGCTGGGCCGCCGCCAGGCTCACATCGACGAGCACGACCCGTAGGCCAACCCGGGCACAGGCGTACGCGATGCCCGCGCCCATCATGCCGGCACCGATCACGCCGACCGCCTGTGCCTCGGTGCGGGGCAGGCCGGCCGGGCGGGAACCACCCCGGTTGAGGTGCTGCAGGTCGAGGAAGAACGCCTTGGTCATGCTGCGCTGCACCCGCGTGCCCACCAGCGAGGCGAACCACCGGCTCTCGATCCGCAGCGCGGTGTCCACATCGACCATTGCGCCCTCGACCGCGGCGCAGAGGATCGCGTGGGCCGCCGGGTAGTGCGCACCCTTGAGCTGCTTGCGCAGGTTGGCCGGGAACGCGGGCAGCAACATGGCCATGGCCCGGTCTGTCGGCCGACCACCGGGCATCCGGTAGTCGCCCCGGTCCCACGGCTGGGTGTGGGCGCGCGGGTTCTGCGCGATCCACTCCACCGCTCGGGGGATCAGCTCGTCGGCGCTGGCCACCACTTCGTCGATGAGGCCGACATCGCGGGCCTGGCCGGCCCGCATCCGCTGGCCCTGCATCAGCACGTCGGTCAACGCCGTCTGCAGGCCGAGCATGCGCGTCACCCGGACGACGCCACCGGCGCCCGGCAGCAGCCCGAGAGTCACCTCGGGCAGGCCGAAGCGGGCGGCCGGGTGGTCGACCGCGATCCGGTGGTGGCAGGCGAGCGCGAGCTCGAACCCGGCGCCCAGGGCGCTGCCGTTGAGCGCGGCGACCACGGGCCGACCCAGTCGCTCCAGCCGCCGGAAGTGGCCCTTCGCCCGCTGTACCACGCCGTAGGCGCCCGCCCCGATCCGGTTGACGCCGGCCCCGATTCCGTCGACGCTCACCCCCGCGGCCTGCGCGAGTTCGGTTGCGGTCGCGCCGGCCGCGTCACCGGCCGTGACGGACATGAGGTCCTTGAGGTCGGCACCGGCGAAGAAGGTCTCCTTGGCCGAGGTGATGACGACCCCCGTGATCGAATCCTTCTCCCGCTCCAGCCGCTGCACGGTTTCGTCCATTGCCGACAGATAGCGGACGTTGACGGTGTTGGTCGACTGCTCCGGGTCGTCGAGGGTGAGCACGACGACCCCGTCCTCGCGATGCTGCCAGTTGATCACGGTGACACCCTCTCGATGATGGTCGCGATGCCCATGCCGCCACCCACGCAGAGCGTGGCCATGCCGTAGCGGCCGCCCCGGCGCTCCAGCTCATCGAGGACGGTGCCGAGCAGCATCGCGCCGGTGGCCCCGAGCGGGTGCCCCATCGCGATCGCGCCGCCGTTGACGTTGACGATCTCAGCGGAGAGGTTCAGGTCGCGCATGAACCGCAGCGGGACGGCCGAGAAAGCCTCGTTCACCTCGTACAGGTCGATGTCTTCGGGCGTGAGCCCGGCCTTGCCCAGCGCCTTGCGCGCGGCCACCGCCGGACCGGTGAGCATGATGGTCGGCTCGGCCCCGGTGACCGCTGCCGCCACCACCCGCGCCCGTGGCGTGAGCCCGGCCGCCGCACCCGCCGCCTCGCTGCCCACCAGCATCAGCGACGCCCCGTCGACGATGCCGGAGGAGTTTCCGGCGGTGTGCACGTGGTCGATGCGCTCGAGCCAGTGGTAGCGCTGCAGCGCCACCGCGTCAAAACCGCCCAACTCGCCGATGCCGGCGAAGGAGGGATCCAGTGTGGCCAGCGACTCCGGCGAGGTCTCCGGCCGCACGATCTCATCGCGATCGAGGATGACCTGCCCGACCCGGTCGCGCACGGCGATGACGGCCCGGTCGAAGGCGCCGTCGGCCCAGGCCTTGGCCGCCCGCTGGTGCGAGCGGGCGGCGTAGGCGTCAACGTCGGCCCGGGTGAAGCCCTCCAGGGTGGCGAGCAGATCGGCCGAGATGCCCTGCGGCACGAAGCTCGCCGCGTAGCTCGTCTCCGGATCCAGCACCCAGGCCCCACCGTCGGAGCCCATCGGGATGCGCGACATGGACTCCACGCCACCGGCGAGGACGAGGTCGTCCCAACCGGCGCGGATCTTCTGGGCCGCCATGTTGACCGCTTCCAGCCCGGACGCGCAGAACCGGTTGACGGTCACGCCGGCGACGGTGTCCGGCAGACCGGCCACCAGACCGGCCGTGCGGGCGATGTCCATGCCCTGTTCGCCCACCGCGGTGACGCAGCCGAGAATCAGGTCATCGATCGCGGCCGGGTCCAGGCCGGGGTTGCGCCGGCGCACCTCGTCGATCAGGCCGACCACGAGCGAGACCGGCTTGACCTCATAGAGGGCGCCGCCGGCGCGGCCGTCGCCGCCGGCCCGACCGCGCCCGCGAGGTGTGCGTACGGATTCGAAGATGAGTGCGTCCACCCGGGCATTCTGGCTCAACCTACCCATCGGTAACAAGTGCCGGCCGTGCGCACCGTGGTTGGCTGCCCAGATGAGCCTGACCGCCCCCGACCCCATCGAGTACCTCGACCGGGCCGCGGCGAGCGAGGCCGGCCGAGACTACAAGGCCCGCCTCCTGGCCGGGCTGCGGCTACGGCCCGGCCAGGTCGTGCTGGATGTGGGCTGCGGCCCGGGCACCGACCTGGCGGCCCTGGCCGCCGCGGTGGGTGCGGCCCGCGGGGGTGGTCGGGTCGTCGGGATCGACACCGACCCGGAGATGGTACGGGTGGCCCGCCGGCGCACCGCTGACCTCGGCACCATCGATGTGGTGACCGGCGATGCGCAGGCCCTGCCGCTGGCCACCGGTTCGATCGACCGGGCCCGCCTGGACCGCGTCACCCAGCACCTGACCGATCCGACCGGAGCGTTGGCCGAGCTGCACCGGGTGGTGCGGCCGGACGGTCTGGTCGGCGTGGCCGAGCCGGACTGGTACACCCTCGCCATCGACGACGTCGACCTCGCGACCAGCGCGGCGTTCACCCGGTTCGTGGCCGATCGATTCCGCCACGGCGCGATCGGCCGTCAGCTGGTGCGCCGGGCCGGCGCGGCCGGCTTCGCGGTACGCGAGGCCGCCGCCGCCGCGGTGCTGTTCCGGGACGCGGCCAGCGCCGAGCAGATCCTCGGCCTGACGCGAAACGTGGCCCGAGCCGCGGCCGCCGGAGCCATCGATGCTGCCGCCGGTGCGGCGTGGCTGGAGCGGGTCACCACCGGCCCGACCATCGCCGCCGTGACCCTCTTCACCGTGATCGCCGCCCCGCTCTTGCGCTGATCATGAACTTAGGTACCTCGTCGCCGGCGTGTCGCGGTCGTTACTTCATGATCACGCGGATCCAGGAGACCGATCTGGGAAGCGGATCTAGGGAGCCGTCAGCGGATCACCAGGCCAAGCGCGGTGGCCAGTACCACTGCCTGTTCGGCACTGATCGTGGCTCCGACCAGCTCGGTGGTACGCGGGTCCACAGCGGACAGATCACTGCCGCGCAGGTCGCAACGGCCGAACTTGGTCGCGTGCAGCCGGGCCCCGGAGAGGTCCACGCCGGTGATCACTGCGCCCCCGCAGTCGGCGCCGGCCAGGTCCGCCTCCCGCATCCGGGTGCCCTCGATGCGTACGCCGCGCAGGTCCGCGCCGGCCAGGCCGACGAACGACCAGTCGCCGCCAGTGATGCGCAGTGGTCGTAGCTCACACTGGTCGAATGTGCTGCCGGTGAGCTTGCACCCGGTGAACGAGGCCTCGAAGAAGTTGCACCGCCGGAAGGTGCAGCGCAGAAATGCCGAGTCGGTGTGCCGGGAAGCGTTGAAGCGTACCAAGCTGAAGTGGCACTCCTCGAAGACTGCACCGTGACTTTCGGCCTCGGTCAGGTCCACATCGGTGACGGTGCAGCGGGTGTACGCGCGGTCGGCGAGCGGCTCGCCGTACCAGTCCTCGCCGTGAAACGCACCGTCGATGACGACCTCGCCCGCCGTACCGTCCTCATCGGCCACGCACTCACGCTAGCGACCGTGAGCCGGTCACGCGCCCGCCGGGCGGCCCGCAAGATCTCGACGATCATGAGTCAATGGACGCGACACGCCGCCGACAAGGAACCTAAGTTCATGATCGGCGCTTAAGAGGGGGCGGCGAAGTGGGCGAAGGCCTTGAGGTTCTCCAGTGACTCACCGCGGGCCACCCGCCAGGCCCACTCACGCCGGATCGCCGAGCCGAACCCGATCTCGAGCATCGGATCGAAGGACTCGTCGGCGTAGCTCAGCACGGCGCCGAGCAACCGGTCGATCTCGGCCGGCGTGACCGCGTCCAGCGAAACGCGTCCGATGAGGTAGACGTCGCCGACCGCGTCGGTGGCGAACGCCACCCCGTACATGCGGGCATTGCGCTGCAGCAGCCAGGCCCACAGCTGCTCGCGGTTCTCATCGGGCTGGCGCATGACGAACGCCTCGACCCGCACCGCGTGGTCGCCGACGATGAGGTTGCACAGCGTCTTGAGCTTGTGCGAACCGGGCAGCGTGACCACAAAGGACGTGTCGCCGGTGCGCTCCCAAGCCACCTCACGTTCGTCCAGCGTGGACTCTATCGTGGCGCAGGCCTGGGCGCGGCTCACCACGTGGCGGCGCCGTTCAGGCTGGCCAGGCGGGCGGCGCGGTGCGAGGTCACCGCCTCACGGTAGACCCCGAGCAGACCGTCGGCCGTGCGGTTCCAGGAGAAGGCGCGGGCGTGCGCGACCGCGCCCCGGGCGAGCTCGGCCCGCCGGGCCGGATCGGCCAGCAGCGCGCCGATGGCGTCGGCCCAGGCGCGCGGATCGTGGCCCGGCACCAGCACGCCCGAGTGCCCATCGCGCACCGCCGTGCCCAGACCACCCACCGCCGCCGCGATGACCGGTGTGCCACAGGCCTGCGCCTCCAGCGCGACCAGGCCGAAGGACTCGTTGTGGCTGGGCACCGCGACCACGTCGGCCGCGCGGTAGAGGTCGACCAGGTCCGGCCCCGACCGGGGCGGCAGGAAGCGCACCGAATCGCCGAGGCCGAGCGTGGCGGCCAGGTCCATCAGCGCGTCCGGCCGGTCCAGGCCGGAGCCGCTGGGGCCACCGACGATGACGGTCACCAGCCGGTCGGCGAGGCGCTCGTCGCGGCGTAGCTCGGCCGTGGCGCGCAGGAGCACGTCGGGGGCCTTGAGTGGTTGGATGCGGCCGACGAAGGCCACCACGTCGGCCTCCGGCGGCAGCCCCAGTCGGGCCCGCGCGGTCCGGCGGTCGGCCTGGGCCCGGCCGGCCGGGAGTGGCGAGAACCGGTCCAGGTCGACGCCGGGCGCCACCACCGCGACCCGGTCCAGCTCGGCGCCGTAGCCCTCGACCAGATCGCGCGCCTCGCTCGGCGTGTTGGCGACGAGCCGGTCGGCCTCCGTGATCACCTGCTCTTCGCCGAGGATCCGGGCCCGGGGCTCGGGCCGGTCGCCGTCGGCGAGCAGCGCGTTCTTGACCTTGGCCAGGGTGTGCGCGGTGTGGACGAGCGGCACGCCCCAGCGGTCCTTGGCGAGCCAGCCGACCTGGCCGGAGAGCCAGTAATGGGAGTGCACGAGATCGTAGAAGCCAGGCGGCCGGGACGCCTCGGCCCGCAGCACACCCTGGGCGAAGGCGCACAGTTGGGCCGGCAGGTCCTCTTTGGCCAGACCTTCGAACGGTCCGGCGACCACGTGCCGCACCTGCACCCCGGGCGCCATCTCGACCGCCGGCGGCAACTCACTCGACGTCGCGCGAGTGAATATTTCGATCTCGATGCCGGCCTCGGCCAGGCGCCGGGCCACCTCGACGATGTAGACGTTCATGCCTCCGGCGTCGCCGGTGCCCGGCTGGTCCAACGGCGACGTGTGCACCGAGAGCACGGCGACCCGCCGCAGCCGTGGGCGCCGAGGCTGGCATGGCGTGACGCTCGGCGTCCTCCTCCAGCGCGCCACACCGGCCCCCTTCCCGCCCCGTCGACCTTCCCGCCCCCATCGACCGCGGTGGGTCCAAGGGGTCCAGCCATCTCAACTCCGCCAGCCCCAGCCATCTTCCCCAGTCGGTCGGGTCCGACACCGCGGGATGTGATCGAAATCAGCATCAAACCCGAACAATTACCGCCGCTGGGCCGGACCGGGTCGGGCGTGCCAGGATCGGCTTCATGGATTCCACGCCGATCGCCGTCGTGACCGGAGCTTCCAGCGGGATCGGCGCGGCCACCGCCCGCCGGCTGGCCGCCGAGGGGTTCCACGTGGTGGCGGCGGCCCGGCGGACCGACCGGTTGGCCGAGGTGGTCGACGCGATCACCGCGGCCGGCGGGCAGGCCACCGCGGTGCCCTGTGATGTGACCGTCGACGCCGACGTGGCGCAGCTGCAGGCCCGGGTACGCCAGCTCGGCGGGCCAGTGACCGTCCTGGTCAACAATGCCGGCCTCGCGCTCGGACTGGATCCGGTGGAGTCTGGCGTGGTCGCGCACTGGCAGCGCATGTTCGAGGTCAA
>JBLNGJ010000406.1:0-4801 GCA_050264675.1 Micromonosporaceae bacterium | reverse complement strand
GCCCTGCACCGGCCGCCCCGGGGCGAGTGGATCCTGCTGGATGCGCAGACCACCATCGGTGAGTCGGGCGTCGGCCTGACCGCGAGCCGGCTCGGCGACCAGGACGGCTACCTCGGGCGCGGGCTGCAGACGCTGGTCGTCACACCAAGGCATTGACGGGCCGCTAGCGTCGGTCGCGGACGATGCGGGTCCGGAATGGGGGCGGCCCGCCGCTACGTGGCGATCCTGCGCGAGGCCGACCTGCCGGTCGATTCGGCGAGCGGTCCGCACGGCGGCTACCGGGTCGCACCGCGCAGCTGATCGAGGCGTGCACCACCGCCCGGCGGCTGCGGCTGGCGTACCGGGTCGGCGCGGCACCGTCCTCAATGGACGTCGATCCGTGGGCCGTGGTGCTGCGCCACAGCCGGTGGTACCTGCTGGGCTGGTCGCACACCCGGCAGGCGCGGCGGGTGTTGCGCGTGGACCGGATCGGCGCTCCGATTCTCCAGCGTGCCATCGCGACCCTGGGTGAACGGCTGCGGCAGGCTGCCGCCTGACGAGTCAATAGTTGATCGATCAATGTCGCTGTCACCGGGTCGAGTGACGTATCCGGTTGGACCGGCAAGCCACTGCGACCTCGCTTAGCCTTATCAAGATATTTCATCACATCGAGAGGAGTGACACATGCGATCTCGGTTGCTCACCATTCTGGCCGGACTGGCCCTGGCTATGGGCAGCACGGCCGTGGTGACCCTGCTACTGCCGGCCACACCGGCCAGCGCGCACTGCAGCGGCCACGGAACGCATCCGGATCTCTACAGCGCCGGGGGAATCTCGTTCTCGAACGGAACCCGGATCCGCACCCACCCGCACACCGACTGCACGATCCTCGGGCTTGGCTACCCCAGCCACGGGATCGATGTCCACTGTGCCACCGAGACCGGCTCGCTCTGGCTCTACGTCCGCGACACCACCACGGGTGTCAACGGGTGGGGTCGGTTCGATGCATTTAACTACGCGCACCCAGTCCTCATCCCGGACTGCGCTAACGGGTTGACCGCGTCCACCTGGAGCGTCAGCCCGACCCACACCTACCAGCGAGCTTGATCTCGTATGTGCGCCGGCTCGGGTACGGGGCGTGCCCGAGCCGGCTCGCGGGATAACCAGACGCCGCTAGGCGCGCCCGTAGGCGCGCAGTGTGCGCAACGCCCGAAGGGTCTCGATGCCGCGCCACTCCTGAAGGGCGGCGGTCCCGGGTGGTTCCCAGGTGATGGCCCAGCCACCGTCGGTCTGCTGGTCGCGGATCAGTCGGTCGAGATGGCCGTCGATGGTGGCGTCATCGAAGAGTTGCCGCCAGAGACTACCCGGCGACGGGGCCAGGTGCAGGGGCGTGACCCCGTAGCCCGGATCGGTCGGGTCGGCCCGATACCACTGGGCCCGGCCGAGCCAGGCTCCGACCGGTTTGCTCACCGCCTGCGCCCGGGCCTGGTCGGGCCCGTGCGCCAGGAAGAGAAGCACCTCGGCCAGCGCGTGGGCGTCCTCGTCGAAACCCGACTCGAGCTGAGCCCACACCCAGTCGGTGGCGCGGTCCAACCAGGGATGGCTAAAGCCCATCCGGTGCAGCCGGCCGGCCAGGCCGGCGGTCGGGTTGAGCCCCGGTGCGTAGGCCCAGTCCGACCAGTGCTCGGCCCGCGGGTAGGACTCGACGACCGGGAAGGCCAACGGCACCGCGCCATCCGGCGCCGCCACCGAGCCCAGCCAGTCGCACGCGCTACCCACCAGCCGCTCGATGCCCAGCGCGCCGACCCGATCGGCCGCCCCACCGGCGGCCAGCCACAGGATGTCCAGGGCACTTTCGACATCGATGGGCAGGCTGGCCGGGCAGCGCTTGTCCGGCTCGAGCCCGTGGCCGAACCCACCATCCGGGTTCCGGTAGGCCCGGACCGCGTCGATCACTCCGCCCGGGTCGGCTCCATCAAAGAGCACCGGCGCGAGGCGGCGTTCGATCAGCCGCGCCTCGCGGTCGAGGAAGGCGCGACCGGCGGAGAAGATGTTGTCGCTCACATCCGGCAGTCTGGCACGGTCGCCCGGTCAGTCCGGGTCGAGCCGGTGCCAGGCCTCGATGCGACCCTCGACCACGCCGGCGCCGTCGCTCATGCGGATGCGGCCGTCGGGGTAGATGGAGAACTCGAACGTCTCCTCGCTCAGCGCCACCGGAAAGCCGTCCAGATTGCGGCCGCTCAGCGTCGCCCGCAGGCGCTCGCCCGAGTGCGACACCACCCGCAACCGGCCCTTGCCCCGGCGCGGCAACGACAGGGCCGACCCATCCCGGGTGTAGCACAGGTCGGTGCCGTCGCCGCGGATCTGCTGGCGCTCGACCAGGGGCGTGAACGCCTCGTAGACGGTGCGGAACTCCCGCCCCCGATCCCACTCGAGGAGCACATCGAACGACGGCCGGAACATGTTGATGCGCCCGTAGTCGCCGGCCCGGGCCAGCCCGACCACGACCGCATTCTCGGGCGGGTCCATCGCCAGCTCGACCCGGGTCGGCGACTCGAACAGCCACTCCAGCCGCTGCCGCACGTACGGGATGCGGCACATGCCGCCGGAGAGCAGCACCACGTCGACGCCCTGGACCAGCGCGTCCATCGGCATCCTGGCGATCTCGTGGGCCGACCCGGCGAGTGCGGTGATCTGGGCGATCCGCAAGGCCATTCCGACCGCGTCCTCGGCCCGCTCCAGCTGCGGCAGGAACGCCTCGTTGAGCTGCTCGCGGGTGTACCAGACCTCGGCGGCGCGCCCGAAGATGTGTGGCGGCACCACGATCGGATGCTCCTCGTCGGTCGAGAGCGCCATCTTGGCCCCGCGGGCCGCTTCCGGCAGCCACACCCGAGCGCGGGCCCGGGCCTGATGGTCCAGCGCGTCGATGTCGATGCCGGCCTTGGCCAGCTGCAGATCGAGATCCACGGCGATCGCGTCGTCGAGGGCGTCGCCGGCCTCCGGGATGCCGGTGGCGGCGAGCACCGTCACGTCTTTGTGCTCGGCGCCACGCACGTCGAGCACGGCGATGTCGAGGGTGCCACCGCCCATGTCGAACACGACGATCCGCAGGGGACGGTCGGGGTCGAGCTCCTGGTGGGTCAGCCAGGCGATGCCGGCGGCCACCGGTTCGTCGACCATGGTCGCCAGGACGACCGGCAGGTCGGCCCGCTGGGCCGCGCCCAACAGGCGACGGCGCTGCTGACCGTTCCACATGGCCGGACAACCCAGCCGCACCAGGCGGCCCACACCCACGTCCTGACCGCGCCGGGCACCCCGGCGCCCGGCCTCGCGCAGCAGCTCGACGACCAGGTCGTCGATGCGGACGTCCTTGGCGCCGGTCGGCAGGTCGACCCGGACGAACGAGCGCCCGTCCGTGATCGATCGCTTGATCGAGCGGACCAGCCGTCCATGGTGGACGGTCTGCGCCCGCTCGCCGGTGACCAGCGTGCCGTCATCGTCGTAGCCGACGAGCGAGGGCATCCACGGTACGGTGCTGTCGTTGCCAATCGGCACCACGATTCGCCTCGACGCGACGAGCGTGGTGGAGGTGCCGAAGTCCACCCCGACCGATGGTCGCCTGGCAGCGCACACCGCAGCTCCTACTCCTGAACGACCGCCCGCGCGACGAGCACGTCGTCGTGCGGCGTCTTCCACGCATAGCCCGGCCGGACCACGATGACCGGCGCCCCGTCCTCGATCGGCGGGCCGATCGCCTCGTGCCGGCGCCGGTCGAAGCTGGCCCCCTGCCCGGCCTGCTCGATCGGCTCCAGGCCCGACCGGCGGACCCGGCTGCGCACCCGGTGGATCATCGCCCGGGCCGAGGCCTGGTTGACCGTCAGCTCCTCCACCTCGCTGGCGAGCTCGGCCAACGCCCGGACGCCGTCGAGAACGGCCTGGCGCTGGTGGGCCGCGGTCTCGACCGCGTTCGGTGCCTCGACCAGGGCCTGCCGCACGACGGCGACGTGGGCCCGCTTGGCTCGGCCGCCGGCGGCGCGAACAATCTGCTCGAACGCATCGACGACCGACGGCGTTGCTGGGTCGGCCACCCATCGGTACCGGTAGCCCGGCTCGACGACGACATGGTCATCGGTGCGCAGGCGCCGCTGCAGCGGGTCCCACGCGCGCTTGCCCAGCTCCGGCACGCCGGCGGCTCGGAGTGACGCTTTGATCTCGATCGCCGAGACCGCCGCGCCCGCCTCCCTGATCACCTGCCCGACCGCGGCGGAGGGATCCGTGGCAAACAGGGCGGCCAGACCGCGCGAGGTTCGGCCGGGTCGGATCACCAGCGCACTCTAGATCGCTCGGCGCCATGAACGGTACTCCGACTCACGTGAGAGGCTGAACGGGTGAACCGGCTCGGCCAGGCGACCTCGCCCTACCTGCAGCAGCACGCGGACAACCCGGTCGACTGGTGGGAGTGGTCGGCCGAGGCGTTCGCCGAGGCGAAGCGGCGCGACGTGCCGGTGCTCATCTCGGTCGGTTACGCGGCCTGCCACTGGTGCCATGTGATGGCCCATGAGTCCTTTGCGGACGGAGCCGTCGCCGAGGTCGTGAATGCCAACGTGGTCGCGGTCAAGGTCGACCGCGAGGAGCGGCCGGACGTGGACGCGGTCTACATGAGCGCGACTCAGGCGCTGACCGGCCAGGGCGGCTGGCCGATGACCGTCTTCCTCACGCCCGACGGCCAGCCGTTCTTCGGCGGGACCTACTACCCGAACCGCGACCGCCCGGGGATGCCCGGGTTCCCCCGCCTGATGGCCGCGGTCGACGAGGCGTGGCG
>JBLNGJ010000405.1:0-2860 GCA_050264675.1 Micromonosporaceae bacterium | reverse complement strand
GACGAGCGGGACGGCCAGGGCGACATGCCCTACCCGCCGGAGTATCCGAAGATGCCCGGCGAGCCGCCTCGGGTGCAGCCCAGCCGGAAGAACCCCAAGAACTGGGAAGACACGCCTTCATGACCGCCGCGCCGGCCCGGGAGCAGCCCAGCTCATTCGCGGCCGCCGCGTCCTTTCTCCGCATCTCCGCGCTGGGTGTCACGCTGGTGGTGCCGTTTCTCGGCGCCGCGTCCGCCGCGACCGACCTGCCGCTGCAGTGGCGCGCGATCACCACGCTCGTCACGGTCGCGGTTTCGTTTCACATCTTCGGGTTCGTCATCAACGACCTGGTGGATCTGCCGATCGACCGGACGGCCGGGCGCGAGTCGAGCCCGCTGGTGCGAGGCACCGTGCGCCCGAACGTGGCGTTGGGCGTGGCGCTGGCCCAGGTCCCGATCGCTCTGGCCGTGGCCTGGTGGGGCGCGGGTCGGCCCGGCGTCGTGGCGCTGGTCGTGGCCGGCGCACTGGGCACGGCCTACAACGTGTGGGGCAAGCGCACGGCGGTGCCGCCGATGATCGACCTCGTGCAGGGCCTGGCCTGGGCGGCGTTCGCGGGCTTTGGAGTGGCGGTGGCGGGTGCGCCGGGGCCGGCGACCGGTTGGTTGCTCGCCTTCCTCACCGTCTACATGATGCTCGCCAACGGTGTCCACGGCGCCATCCGTGACCTGCGCAACGACGCCCGTCACGAGGCCCGGACGACCGCTCTCTTCCTGGGCGCCCGGCCCGGACCGGGTCGGACGCTGCTCCTGTCGCGCCGCGTCATCGCGTACGCATTGATCCTGCAGGGGTTGCTCACGGGTGTGGCGGTCGCGGCTGCGCTCGACGCTGGCACCAGAAGCCAAAGACTGGCCTCGCTGGGCCTGGTCAGCGCGCTGGCCGTGGCGGGCTTCGGCTGGCTCGCCACCGCGCTGCGCTGCGCCGAGGAAGACCGGCTGCGGTCGGCGGGAATCGTGCACCTGATCCTCACGTTCCTGTTTCCGCTGGCCTTCCTCATCCCCACGACCCCGGGTTGGCTGGCCGCCGTTCTGCTCGCCTGCTGCATCGTCCCGTTCCTGCTCAACGGTTGGCTGGGCGAAGCGGTCCGGTCGGCCTGATCCGGTCGGCGCGCGGCGGTCACGCGGCCCGGTCGAGCACGAACGCCAGCGCCGAGAGCGCGAACGGCACCACTGTGGACCAACTCGCGGTCCGCAGGATGTGGCCGACCGGCCACTTCGGCAGGTCCGCCTCCAGCCAGTCGCGCAGCCTTCTCAGGCCGTCGAGCCGTTCAATGGTCGCGCCGATCGCCACGTCGGCGCCGTCCAGGCCGGACTCGATGGTGACGAAGCCGCTCTCGATCTCTCGGTTGATCCGCCGGATCCGGTCGGCCTTGCGGCGGGCCATCACCCGGTGCGCCGGCCAGACCAGGGCGAGGATCACCCCGGGTATCACCAGTAGATACGCCACCCATATGCCGATGATCCACAGGCGGATATCGGAGCTGGCGTCGATGCCGCGGATCTGCGGTTCCAGCAGACCCAGGATCAGGTTGATGAAAACGACCGCGCTGATAGTGATCATGATCGAGATGTGCCGGGACAAGGCCCGCAACGCGCTGGTCTGGCCGCGCCCGGTCAGCACGAAGCTTGGCCCGAGCCGCGCCCAGAGCTGCCGTAGGGTCCAGGCCAGGCGCGCCTCCCGGACGGCGAGTTGGATGACGAAGTACCAGAAGGGCAGCGAGAGCACCAGCCCGACGTTGCGGGCCAGCGGTTCGCCCGCCTCGAACCACGGCGCCGCGGGGATCGGGTGGTCCGGGTTCCACCACACCAGGTCCTGCCAGAGCAGGGCGCCGACGGCGAGGACGGCAGACATCATCCACCATCGATGACGCCCGAGCCAGGAACGAACATCCTCGACCACGGCGTCGAACGCGGCCCGGTTGGTGAACGACCGGGCCCGGGCGAACCCGGCGAGAAGATTCCGGACTTCTCCGGTCTGCCAGATGTAGGCGGCATAGATGGTGGGAAGCGCGACGAAGCCCTCGAAGAGCGCCCGAACGTCTGGTCGCCACGTGCTGATGTGGCCACTGACGTGGAAGTAGCCCTGATAGTGCGGCAGCAGGATCTTCTCGCCGAGGCCGTAGACCACGAGCGCGAACAGGCCGGCCTGCCACCACCTGACGCGTCCCAGCAGCGCGGCCACCGGATCGCGGTAGCGAAAACTCCGCTCCTCCAGGGGTGAACGTGGGGGCGGCGGGAGCGACCCGCTCGGCCCGCTCGGCGGGTTCGGCTGACTCAGCGCGACCGTCGTCGTCGGGGCAGAACCGACGGCGTCCTGCCAGTCACGACCGTTGCCATCGTCCACAGTCCACAGCATACTGGCGGGCGTTGACCGGCAAACTATCGTAAAAGACGTACCGGAGCCGCCGCGCGAGCCAAGCTCGTTCGAGACGGTGGCGGCGTTCGTCCGGCTGTCCGTGCTCGGCGTCACCGTGATCATGCCGTTCCTCGCCGCGGCCTCCAGTTCCGTGCCGCTGTCACTGGCTGGGCGGCCGATCGTCGCGCTGCTGGTCGTCGGGGTCGCCTTCCACGTGTTCGCCTACGTGAGCAATGACGTCATCGACCTGCCGATCGACCGGACCGCGCCGGCTCGCGCATCCAGTCCGCTGGTACGCGGCACGGTGCGCCCGGCCCAGGGCGCCGCGGTGGCCGCCGCCCAGGTGCCCATCGGGGTGGCCGCAACCTGGTGGGGCGGCGGTCACGCGCGCGGCGTCGGCGCGTTGCTCGTCGCCTGCGCGCTGATGCTCGCGTACAACCTCTGGGGCAAGCGGTCGCCGTGGCCGCTA
>JBLNGJ010000404.1:0-7709 GCA_050264675.1 Micromonosporaceae bacterium | reverse complement strand
GCAACATAGCGATTGTGCCGGGCGCCACGGAGGGTTACGGTCAAAAGGTAGGCCGCCCGCGGCGGCCGACCGGGGTTCACGACCGATCCTCCACACCGGTTTGGTCGGCCCCGGGAGTTCGGGTCCGCAGCCCCGGAGCCGCGTCAGCGCTCCGACGGGCGCACCCGCCACGGTCGCCGCGGGTGGCCCCTATTCGGCTCGATGTGCTCCCGCCAGGCGAGGTCCACCGCCGCGTGCAGATCTTCGAGTGTTCCGTCGTTGACGATCACCACGTCGGCGACCGCCCGGCGCTGCTCATCGCTGGCCTGGGCGGCGATCCGCGACCGCGCCTGCGCTTCATCCATCCCACGGTCCTGGGCCAACCGGGCCACCCGCACCGGCACCGGCGCCTCCACCACAACCACGAGGTCGAAGCTCTCGGCCAGGCCACTCTCCACCAGCAGCGGCACGTCGTTGACGACCACCGCGTCCGGTGGTGCGGCTGCCGCCAGCTCGGCAGCCCGGGCCCGTACCCGCGGATGCACGATCTGCTCCAGCGCGCGCCGCTTCGCGTCGTCGCCGAAGACCAGCCCGGCCAGTGCCGCACGGTCAAGCTCGCCACCCGAGGTGAGCACACCGGCACCGAACCGGGCCACCACCTCGGCCAGCCCGTCGGTGCGCGGGGCGACAACCTCCCGGGCGAGCCGGTCCGAGTCGATGATCAGCGCACCTAGTTCGGCCAGGCGCGCCGCCACCGCACTCTTGCCGGCGCCGATACCGCCGGTGAGTCCGACCAGGAGCACGCCGCCAAGTCTGGCACCGCCGACCACGGCAGGGTGGCGTGCCCCACCCGGACGGACGTGGGTTAGCACGGGCACCGTCTTATACCGGCGACGTCCTATACGGTGCCCGTGCTAACCGGCGACCCGGGCGCTGCGGGCTCCAGGGGGAGGTAGTCTGCGCACAGGGATGGACGACATCATCGATTTCTCGCCGTCGACATCCGCAGCCGACCGACGGCTCCGGCCATCCACGCTTGTCCTCGTCGGCTTCGTCGCGGTGCTCACCGCCGGCGCCATCCAGCTTTTGAGCCTGGCTTTACCCTCTCCGCCAATCGCCGCACCCGCGCCCACGCCGGCCGTCCACGCGCCCACGCCGACCGTCCACGCGCCTACGCCGGCCGTCCAGGCATCCGCGACGCCGACGGCCCGCGCCAGGCAGCCGGTGCCCGCGTTGACGATTTCACCTGGGGCACCGGGCGCGGCCCTGGCCGCGATGCCCGTGCGCCACGCAACCGTGGCGGCCGGCACGACCGAGGTGATGGGCGGGGCCACGGGTCCGGTCGGCTTCGCCGCGATCGCCGGCCCTGGCCGCTACGTCGTGGACCTGCTGTGCCTGGGGCACGGCATGGCGTCCGTGACGCTTGGGGACGCCGAAATCTTCCTTGACGAGAGCATCCACACCCCCGCCGCGCCGACGACCCGCATGTCGTGCACGGATCCGGCGGCGGTGCTGGTCTCGGCCGAAGTGGAGCTGGCGGGGACGAGCCTGGCCGTGAAGCTCGACCCGGATCCGGGCACGGCCGGCGGCGTCGCCTGGCGGATCAGCCAGGTTTGACCACAGCACTGACTCCTCACGCTCGCCGCCGTTGGCGTGGCCGTACCGTACTGACGTCGACGCCGGGCCCGCACGTGGCGGGCCCGGCGTCATCGCGTAAGGCGAGGAGGCCTCAGCTCTTGCTGCCGCCGGCCAACTTCTCCTTCAGCGCCGCCAGTGCCTCGTCGGTGGCGAGGGTGCCCGAAGGCTCCTCGGCCGGCTTCGGCGTCGCGGCGGGGGTGGCCGTCGGCGTGGCCGCCGCGGCCGGTGCCTCAGCGTCGGCCGCGCGGGCCGACTGCACCTGCTTGGTGTGGGCCTCCCAACGCCCGCGGGCCTCGGCGTACTGCCGCTCCCACTCTTCACGCTGCTTGTCGAAGCCATCGAGCCACTCGCCGGTCTCCGGGTCGAAGCCATCCGGGTAGACGTAGTTGCCCTCGGCGTCGTAGGTGGCCGCCATGCCGTAGAGGGTTGGGTCGAAGTGCTCCTCGCCTTCGACGAAGCCCTCGTTGGCCTGCTTGAGCGAGAGCGAGATCCGCCGCCGCTCCAGGTCGATGTCGATGACCTTGACCATCACGTCCGAGCCGACCTGCACGACCTGCTCAGGGATCTCCACGTGACGCTCGGCCAGCTCGGAGATGTGCACCAGGCCTTCGATGCCGTCATCGACGCGCACGAACGCGCCGAACGGCACCAGCTTGGTGACCTTACCGGGCACGATCTGCTGGATCGCATGGGTACGCGCGAACTGCCGCCACGGGTCCTCCTGGGTCGCCTTGAGCGACAGCGAGACCCGCTCCCGGTCCAGGTCGACGTCGAGCACCTCGACCTCAACCTCCTGGCCCACCTCGACCACCTCGGACGGGTGGTCGATGTGCTTCCAGGACAACTCGGAGACGTGCACCAGACCATCGACGCCGCCGAGGTCGACGAACGCGCCGAAGTTCACGATCGAGGAGACAACACCCTTGCGGACCTGCCCCTTGGCCAGCTTGTTGAGGAACTCGCTGCGCACCTCGGACTGGGTCTGCTCGAGGAAGGCCCGGCGCGAGAGCACCACGTTGTTGCGGTTCTTATCCAGCTCGATGATCTTCGCCTCGAGTTCGCGCCCCACGTACGGTTGCAGGTCGCGTACCCGGCGCATCTCCACCAGCGACGCGGGCAGGAAGCCGCGTAGACCGATGTCGAGGATCAGGCCGCCCTTGACGACCTCAATCACGGAGCCGCGGACGACACCGTCCTCATCCTTGATCTTCTCGATGGTGCCCCAGGCGCGCTCATACTGCGCCCGCTTCTTCGAGAGGATCAGGCGGCCCTCCTTGTCCTCCTTCTGGAGGACCAGGGCCTCAACGTGATCGCCGACGGAGACAACCTCCGACGGATCCACGTCATGTTTGATCGACAACTCACGCGAGGGGATGACGCCCTCGGTCTTGTAGCCGATGTCGAGCAGGACCTCGTCCCGGTCGACCTTCACGACGGTGCCTTCGACGATGTCGCCGTCATTGAAATACTTAATGGTCTCGTCGATCGCGGCGAGGAAGGCCTCCTCGGTGCCGAGGTCGTCGACTGCGACCGTCATCCCGCCCGGTGCGGGCGTCGCTGTGGTGCCGCTCGAGGTGGCCTCGATGCTGCTCGTCATGTGGGCTGTGGCTCCGGTGGTTTGAATTCCCGCAAGGTCCACGGAGACCCTGCTGCGCCCGGGGCCCGTCGTCACGCACGCTTCCGGGAGCGTTGGTGATCACGGAAGTATGGAGGCGACCGCGAACCTGCTCCCTTCCGAGGCCGCGGCCCGCGAGTGCAACAGCCAGCTTACCGTGCGAATCCGGGCACGGTCCAACCCCCCATCGGGTTGGGCGCCGATATCAATCGATGGATACCAGGCCTCGGCGCCGGCGCCCCACACCGCTCGGCGTGGGCGGCCCACACCAGTAGCCGGCCGATGCCTGACCGTAGGGTCACTCCCGTGAGCTCGAACGGTGCGGCGGCGACCCGGGTGGCCCGGCGCGTGCTCTCGGCGCAGGAGAATCGCCGGGCCGCCCGACACTGGTGGGACATCGATGCTGATGACTATCAAGCCGAGCACGGCGATTTCCTCGGCGAGGTCGACCTCGTCTGGAGTCCCGAGGGCCTGCGGGAGGCCGACGCCGGCCTGCTCGGCCCGGTCGCCGGCCGCCGGGTGCTGGAGGTGGGCTGCGGTGCGGCCGCCGCCGCCCGGTGGCTGGCTACCCAGGGTGCGCGGGTGGTAGCGCTGGACCTCTCCGCCGGCATGTTGCGCCACGCGGCGCGCGGCGCGCTCTCCTCGGGCGTACGGGTGCCTCTGCTCCAGGCCGACGCGCTCGCCCTGCCCGTGCGCGACGCGGCGTTCGACCTCGCCTTCACCGCGTTCGGTGCGGTGCCGTTCGTGGACGACTCGGCGGCGGTGATGGCCGAGGTGTTCCGGGTGCTCCGGCCGGGCGGGCGCTGGGTCTTCGCCACCACCCACCAGATGCGGTGGATCTTTCTCGACGAGCCCGGCGAGGAGGGCCTGGTCGCGGTGCACTCATACTTCGACCGCCGCCCGTACGTGGAGTTCGACGAGTCGGGCGCGGCCAGCTACGTCGAGCACCACCGGACCCTTGGCGACCGGGTCCGCGAGCTGGTGGCGGCCGGCTTCGTCGTCCATGACCTGGTGGAGCCGGAGTGGCCGGAGGGGCACGAGGGAATCTGGGGGCAGTGGAGCCCGCTGCGCGGACGGCTCTTCCCCGGCACGGCCATCTACATCGCGGTCAAACCGTCGTAGCGGGCTCATGGCGTAGCGGGCTGATAAGGTGAGCCGATGATCGCGCTGCGCTGGTTCGCGTTGACCGTGCGCTTCCTGCTCGAGCTGGCGGCGCTGGCCGCGCTGGTGTACGCGGGCGTGGCCTCAGTGGACGGCGCGGCCGGCTGGCTCGTCGGCGTGGTTCTCGCGCTGATCGCCGGGGTGGTGTGGGGCCGCTACGTCGCGCCGAGAGCGTCCCACCCACCGCGGACGCCGGCGCGGCTCGCCATCGAGGCCGCGGTCTTCGTGGCGGCCACCGTCGGGCTTCTCATCGCCGGCGAGTTCGGGTGGGCCGCCCTGCTCCTCGGCGCGTACCTGGTGGACCGCCTGGTGCTGTGGGCCGCTGGCGCGCCGGCCTTCGAGCCCGACCGTCGACCGGGTCGGCCACGGTAGGCTCGTGGCCATGAGCGCCCAGCCGATCCAGTTCGACCCACCGTGGTCACCCGACCCGGTGCGGCAGCGGTTGGCCGACCACACGATCGAGGATGTCCTGCAGCTGCCCGAGCGTTCGCCCCGCATCGAGCTCGTCGACGGAGTGATGCTCGTGGTCCCCAGTCCCACCCTGGACCATCAAGATATCGTTGTCCTCCTAGCGGCCTGGCTTCGTGCGCACGCACCTAAGCGGCTGCACGCCTCGCTCGGCGTCGGCGTTGCCGTTGCCCCCAACCACACGTACGAGCCGGACGTGGTGCTGCTCCAGGCCCGACCAGGCGGCGGAGGCCTGCACTTCTTCCCACCCGAGGAGTTCGTGCTCGTGGTCGAGGTCGTCTCGAAGGGAACCACCAAGCGGGACCGACTGGTCAAGCCGGCCGGGTACGCAGCCGCCGGCATCCCGTACTACTGGCGGGTGGAACAGTCGCCCGTGCACGTCTTCGCGTACCGGTTGGGTCCGGACGGTCACTACATCGCGCAGGCCGACAGTGCCGACGTGCTGAGGCTGGACGAACCGTTCCCGATCGCCCTGCCCATCAGCGAGATCACCCCCTGATCACGCCGAAGGACGGCGGGCGACGGTAAGCAGATGGGCGCTCGCGCCGAGCAGGCTCGGTTCGGCCTCCACCTGGCGCAGCAGCTCCAGCATGGTCGCGGTCCGGGCGGGGTCGGCGAGCACCTCGTCGAGGCGTCCGGTCATCCACAGTGGACCCTCTACGGCGACCACCCGTTCGACCGCCAGGCCGGCCGCGCTCGCCTCGACCGGCGGTTCCTCCGGGTGGGCGAAGTAGGCCGTGGTGAACCAGTCCAGCCGGTGGTCGGGGTTGCGGTGCACCCCACTGGCCAGGTCAGAGCGCACGATGTCGACGAAGGCGGGTTCGGCCAGGAAGCCCTGGACAAAGCCGCCCAGCATCGAGGCGAACCGGCTGATGGTGGCGGCGACCACGACACCGCCGGGCCGCACCACGCGTGCGGCCTCGCGCCAGACCCTGACCCGCTCGGCCCCGGCGGTGAGGTGGTAGAGCGGACCGAGCAGGAGCACGGCGTCGACCGACGCATCCGCCGCGGCGAGGCAGCGGGCGTCCCCGACCGACGCGGTGACGCCCGGGCACCGGCCCGACGCCTCGGCGTGCTCGGGCAGCGGGTCGACCACGTGAACCCGGTAGCCCTCGGCCGCGAGCGGGGCGGCGTAGACACCCGTGGCACCACCCACATCGAGCACGCTCGCGGGTGGACCGGGCAGCACCCGGGCCAGCACATCGCGCGTACGCAGGAACTCCAGCCGGCCGTCGCCGGCCGCGAGCCGATCGCGTTCGCCGCCGCGTTGGTAGTAGGCCACGATCTCGGGCTGCATGCGGTGATCGTGCTCAGCCCGCTGACGTGGCCGCAACGGACTTTCGCGGGTGACCGGCTTCGCTGATCATGTGGTGATGGACGCGACCACCGAGACGAGGAACGCAGGTCCATGATCGGCCGGAGGAAGTGGACAGCGTGGAGCTGAGGCTCTCGAGTGCGGCCGGGCGGTGGGTGCTGACCGCCACCGTGCTCGGCTCGGGCCTGGCCATGCTCGACGCGACCATCGTCAACGTCGCGCTGCCGACCATCGGGCGGGACCTGCAGGCTCCGCTATCCGGTCTACAATGGACCATTACCGGGTACACGCTCTCGCTCGCCGCGCTGATCCTGCTCGGTGGGGCGTTGGGTGACCGGTACGGTCGGCGGCGCATCTTCATCCTCGGCGTGATCTGGTTCGCGGTGGCCTCGCTGCTGTGCGCGGGCGCGCAGACGGTTGGGTGGCTGGCCGGCGCCCGGGTGCTGCAGGGGGTCGGCGGCGCGCTGCTCACCCCTGGATCGCTTGCACTGATCCAGGCCTCATTCGCGCCGGAGGACCGGGCGCGGGCGGTCGGCGCCTGGTCGGGCCTGAGCGGCGTGGCCGCCGCGGTTGGGCCGTTCCTCGGCGGCTGGCTGATCCAGGGTCCGGGCTGGCGGTGGGCGTTTCTGGCTAACGTTCCGGTCGCGGCGGTCGTGGTGGCGGTGACCCTGCGCCGGGTGCCGGAGAGCCGCGACGAGACCGCCTCCGGGCGCTTCGACGTGCTCGGCACGGTCGTGGGAGCGTTGTCCCTGGCGGCCGTGACGTACGCGTTGATCGTGGCGGCACAGCCGGGGCGCTCGGGCATCGCCGTGGGCGCCGGTGCGCTCGGGGTGGCTTTCGGGATCGCGTTCGGGCTGCTGCAGCGGCGCCGGCACAACCCCGTCCTGCCGCTGGACGTCTTCGCGTCCGGTCAGTTCCGCGCGGTCAACGTGGTGACCCTGGTGGTCTACGCCGCCCTGGCCGGGGTGTTCTTCCTGTTCATCATGCAGCTGCAGGTTGTCGTCGGCCTGTCGGCCCTGGCGGCCGGCACGGCGATGCTCCCGGTGACGCTGCTCATGCTGCTGCTCTCGGCCCGGGCCGGTGCACTCGCCCAGCAGATTGGGCCCCGTTGGCCCATGACGGTGGGCACCCTGCTCGCCGCCGCGGGCGTACTGCTGATGAGCCGGGTGGACGCGTACGCGAACTACGCGCGCGACGTGCTGCCGGCCGCGGTCCTGTTCGGACTGGGACTCTCCGCGACCGTGGCGCCGCTGACCGCCACGGTGCTCGCCACGGCCGAGCGCCGCCGCGCCGGCATCGCCAGCGGCGTCAACAACGCGGTCGCCCGGGTCGCCCAGCTGCTCGCGGTCGCGGCCCTGCCGCTGCTGGTCGGGCTCTCCGGCGACGACTACCGCTCGCCGGCGGTCTTCACAGCCGGCTTCCGGATGGCGATGTACCTGTGCGCGGGCGGCCTTCTCGCTGGGTCGGTGCTCAGCCTGCTGACCATCCACGACGATGCGCTGCGGGAGGTGCCGGCGCGGCCGACGATCGCGC
>JBLNGJ010000403.1:0-4761 GCA_050264675.1 Micromonosporaceae bacterium | reverse complement strand
CACCACATCGGCGGCATCCACATGGTCGACGGCCTGCTGGCGCAGGCGCACGACCCCCAGGTGCGCGAGCTGGCCGAGGCGATGAAGGCCGGCCAGACCGCGGAGATCCAGGTCCTGCAGGATCGGCTGGCTGAGCTCGGCGCCAAACCTCTCACCGGATGAGGCCGGGTGGGTGAAAGGACGGGCACCGTATTAACGCCTGGGCGTTAATACGGTGCCCGTCCTTACGCGCCACGTCGCGTTCACGAGTTGGGGCCGGTCGGATGCGGGCCAACGATCTCGTCGATCAGGCCGTACTCCTGGGCATCCTCGGCGGTCAGGGTCCGCCCGGCCGACAGGTCGTCCTCAATCCGGCTCCGCGGCTGCCCAGTGAGGTTGGCCAACCGGATGGACATCTCCTCCAGCTCCCGCAGGTACTGACCCGCGGCCGCGGTCACCTCGTCGGTCGTGCCGGCGAGGGACGCCACCCGGGGCTCGGCGAGGCGGATGCGGGCGTGCCGGAAGGCGAGGCGGCGGTTGGCCGCGGCGAGGATCACCGTCGCCGCCCCACCGACCTCGGAGGTCACCACGATCTCCACCGGAGCGCTCATCGCCTCGATCGCATCGACGACGGCGAACGCGGCCGGCAGCTCGCCGTCCGGGGCGGACAGGTGCAGCTGCACGGGTTCGGTACCCATCGCGTCGAGGGTGAGCAGCGCCCCGGCCACCTGGCTCGCGCCGGCACCGGTCAGCCGTCCGCGCACCATGATGATCCGGCGGTCGAAGAGCCGCTCGTCCAGCCAGGACGACATCGGCTCGCCGCCGGGAGTCGCCGCCGGGTCGGGTGGATTCGGATCTGGCTGGTACGGGTGCCGACGCAGGTCCACATCGACAACGTACGCCGGCCGCCGCGCGAGATGCCTACGCCGAGAGTGAACCCGCGCGACCTGTCGTCAGGGCAGCGGTTGGTCGAGTGAGCCCGGTGTGGTGTTGGCTCCGGTCAGGATGACCGCCACCCGTTCGCCGGCCTCGGGCCGGTAGGCGCCCGACACCAGGGCGGCGACACCGACTGCGGCCGCGGGCTCGACGATGACCCGTACGGCTCGCCACAGCGCGTGCTGGGCGGCGCGGATGTCGTCGTCCTCGACCAGCACGACCGCGCTCACGTGCTGCCGCGCGATGGGGAACATGAGCTCGCCGACCCGCTTGGCGCCGAGCGCGTCGGCCGCGATGCTGCCGGTCGGGGCATCAACCGGAGCACCGTGGGCGAGCGCGGTGGCCAGGGTCGGTGCGCCGGTCGGCTCGACGCCGATCACCCGCACCGAGCCGGCGACGTAGGCGGCCACGCCGCCGATGAGACCGCCACCACCGACCGGCACCAGGATCGTGTCTACTGTGGCCTGATTGATGAGTTCCAGCCCGACGGTACCTTGCCCGAGCACGGTTTCGCGCTGGTCATAGGCGTGCACGCTCAACGCGCCGGAGCCGGCCTGCCAGGCGTCGGCGGCCACCAGCGCATCGGCGTACTCGCCGTCAACCACCACGAGGTTGGCCCCAAGCGAGCGGATCCGCTCGATCTTTGCCGGGTTGGAGATCGAGGGTACGAACACCGCGGCCGGCACGCCCCGCTCGTGGGCCGCGAACGCGACCGCCACGCCATGGTTGCCGCCGGACGCCGCGACCACGCCGGCCGAGGGCAACTCGCGGGTGAGCAGGTTGGTGAAGGCACCCCGCACCTTGAATGAGCCGGCCCGCTGCAACTGCTCGAGCTTGACCACGAGCGGGGCGTTCAGCCCCGCGATGCCGAGGTCGGTCGGGTCAACGGAGATGACCGGGGTGCGGCGTACGTGGGCGCGGATGGCCTCGTACGCGGCCTCGATGTCGGTCCGGCCGATGGTCGCCGTGACGGTTGCGGGGGTCATCGGGGCCCGTCCTGGGTGGACGGTCGGACGACCGCGACGGCCTCGACCTCGACGGGCGTCCCCAACGGCAGTGCGCTCACGCCGATCGCGGACCGGGCGTGGGCACCGGCGGGCCCAAGGACATCCAGAACCAGACGGGATGCGCCGTCGGCCACCTGCGGCTGCTCGGTGAAATCCGGCGCGCTGGCCACGAACACGGTCAGCTTGACCAGCGAGACGATGTGGTCGAGGGAGCCGGCCGCGGCACTCAGCTGGGCGAGCACGTTGAGCGCGCATGCCCTAGCCGCCTCCTGTCCGGCAGCGATGTCGACCTCGGCGCCGAGGCGCCCTTTCGCGACCAGTTGCCCATCGCGGGTGGCGATCTGCCCGGACGTGTAGACCATGTCGCCGTGGCGCTTATACGGGACGAACGCGGCCACCGGGGCCGGAGGTTCGGGCAGCGTCAGGCCGAGCTGTGCCAGCCGCTGCGTGGCCGAATCGGTCATGTCATCTCTCCTCTATGGAGCGTCGCGTCGTTTGCGCGTCGCTTCGTTTGAGCATCGCCGCATTACCAGTCGCCGCCGAGGAGCTGCCGCGCCTGCGCGATGCGCTGCTCGTCGCGTTGGTAGAACACCCACTGCTTGATCTTCTTGCCCCGGATCAGGCCCGCGCGGCTGAGCACCTTCAGATGCTCCCCACACGTCGGCTGGCTCACGCCGAGCTTGTCGGCGATGAAGACCGAACAGACCCCGTCGCGCACCAGGTCGCCGTCGCGCTGTGGCGGGAAGTGCGCGGTGGGGTCGCGCAGCCAGTCCAGGATCGCCAGCCGCTTCTCGTTGGCCAGCGCTCGCAGGAGGTCCGCATCAAGCACAAAGGCATTATGCAAAAAAGCTAAGTGTCTGTCTAGTAGCGGAGCCCGGGGGCGTCCTTGGCGCATACGGCGGGCGCGTGGGTCGGCGTGGCGATGCGGGCCAGTGTCAGACCCTCCTGTCAGGCTCGGCGGTGTCGCAGAGTGTGTGACCGCTCGGCAGGCGAGGAGGAGCGATGGGCGTACGGAACCGGGAGCGCCGCCAGACCAAGGCCAAGAACCGTCAGCGGCGGGCCAGGGCTCGCGTCACGACGGGGCACGCCGGGCACGGTCACCACGGGCCGGATCGTACGCAGATCAGCCCCGCCGACGCCGTCAAGGCAGCGGTTCTCTTCGCATGTCAGGCCTACCGCCCCGGTGTCCCCTCGGTCGAGGATCCGTACGTGCGTGCTCTGGCGACCGTGTCCGAGTCGCGTGACGACATGGCGGACCTGGTCGATGCGGCCCTGATCGACCTGGTGAACGAGCAGCTCGCCACCGCCTGGCGGGTGGGCTGGCAGCCGGCCGACATCGCCCGGGTGCTGCGTCGGCACCACACCGGCCTCGCGGGCATGATGGCGGATGGCTGCATGGCCGCCCACGTCGGCACATTCGAACCGACCACTGTGGATGAGTGCTTCCGGACTCAGCTCGCCGCACTCGGGGCCGACGCCGACCAAGGCGCGATCGCCGGGTTCGTCGAGCGATGGATGCGACGCGCCGGCGCCGACCGCACCACCGTGATCGCGGCCGTCATCGACCTCGCCAGCATGCTGGCCCGGGCACCCGGGCTACCCCGGCTCTGCCCGCCGCCCGGTCAGGCGAGCCGTGCCCCCCGGACACGGTCGGGCGAGGGGGTCGACCCAAAGCTGCTCGAGCGGGTGCGGGCCCTGCTGGCCAAGGCGGAGTCAAGTGAGTACGGCGCTGAGGCGGACTCGTACACGGCCAAGGCGCAGGAGCTGATGGTCCGCTACAGCATCGACCGGGCCCTGCTCGACGCCGGCGCCGGCGTGACCGAGGAGCCGGGTGGCATCCGGATCGGGCTGGACAACCCGTACGAGGCCGAGAAATCCCTGCTGCTCGACCAGGTCGCGAAGGCGAGCCGGTGCACAACGGTCTGGTCGCGGCACCTTGGCTTCGTGACCGTTCTCGGGTTTCCGGCGGACCTGCGCGCGGTGGAGCTGCTCTACACCTCGCTGCTCGTGCAGGTGACGCGGGCCATGCTGAGCGAGGGCTCCCGCCGGACGAAGGGCGGCGGGTCGCGTACCCGCACGTTCCGCCGATCGTTCCTGACCGCCTTCGCCGCACGCATCGGCGAGCGCCTGAGCGGCGTGACCGAGTCGGGCATCCGCGACGGCGCCGCCCATGACTCCCGGCTGCTGCCCGTGCTGGCCGGCCGGGAGCAGACCGTGCGCCAGCTGGCCGAGAAGCTGTTCCCGCAATTGACCTACGACGTGCGGGGCATGAGCTGGTATGACCGGGAGGGATGGGCGTTGGGCACCCACGCGGCCGACGTCGCCGCGTTGACCGCGATCCCGTCGGTTACTGGCGATCACGCGACCGGCGGTTAGCCCCGACGTGACCAGGAAGACTTGGGTGCACTGCTCGACGGCGGCCACGGCCCCCGCCAGAACGCCCCCGGTCGACGGTAGTGATCATGTTGGCTGGCGCCGGCTCTCATAGGGTCGACCAGACGATCTGCTACCCTTTCGGGATCGCTGAGCCCCCGTAGCTCAGGGGATAGAGCACTGCCCTCCGGAGGCAGGGGCGCAGGTTCGAATCCTGCCGGGGGCACGCCAAACATGGGAAACGGTGTCCGACGCATGCGCGTCGGGCACCTGTTCGCGTTGGCCGGGGATATGGGCGATGTGCGGCTCCCGAGCCCCAGCGCACGGTTGGCCGCCGCGGGGCTCGTCAGGCCTCGGCGTGGCGCGCCGCAACGCCTCGACGGTCTCCGCGTACACGGTGACCTTCGCGGTGAGTTGGTGCAGGTGACGGTTGTAGCGCAGTTCCAGGTGGAACGCGTCGAACAGC
>JBLNGJ010000402.1:0-3843 GCA_050264675.1 Micromonosporaceae bacterium | reverse complement strand
CCGAGGTCGAAGGCAGCGCCTTTCGCACCGGCCGGCACAGCTTCGAGCTCGACCCGGACGATCCACTCGGCGAAGGGTTCCAACTGCGATGAACGAGCAGCCGGTGTTCGACTCGTCGCTGTTGCCGAATGAGGTTGCCGTCGGCGCGGTCGGATCGCATGAGCCGGCCGCCACATCCGCCGTCGCCCCGCCGGGTTGAACGTCAGGCGGTCCGCGCCGCCGGCTCGAGGCGCCAGGTGACCCACGGCGGGCGGACCGAGGCGGAGATCGGCCGGCCCCACGCGTCGCTCAGATCGAGGATGGCCAGGAACCGCTTGGCCGCGGCCAGGTTGGGGTGCTGGTCGACCAGCGGCGCCAGGTGCAGCTTCGCCCGGCGGAACAGGGTGAACTCACCGTTCGCGCCGAGCTCGCCCCAGCTGAGGTAGACAAAGCGCTCGCCCCGGCGGCCATTGACGTACGGGCCGCGAAAATCCGGCGAACCGTCACTGCCGATGACGAGCTCGAGGTCGACGTCGAAAATCGCATCGCCGGCGTCGCCGGGCACGAGTCCGATCACCTCGTTGCCCCGTTGCACGCCCACGTGAATCTGTTCTCGACCCGACCAGGTCACCCCGGGCAGCCGGCGGCCGATGATGCGCAGACCGACAGTCGGCACGCCCTCACCCCCCAAGCAACCACCCTTCGGTGGCCAGTACCCCACGCCCACGAACGCGTCATGGCGCCCGGGGTACCTCCACCGTACCTGTACCTGGCCGCGCACGCGGAATGAACAGGTGACTCAACCACGTCGACACAAGGACCGATCACACACCCACGAACGACGGATACCACGAACCGGGCCGAGCTGCGCTCAGTTCGCGCCGCGCGGCTCCAGCCCGGCCGCTCGATAGGCGTCGTCGATGAGACGCATCGTCGCCACCGCGTCGCGGGCCGGGGTCAACACCGGTGTGCCGTCCCGGACCGCAGCCTTGAACGCTCGCAGCTGATGCGTGTACGTCGACTCGCCGGGCACCCGCTCATGCCAGCGCCGGCTCGCGGTGCGCACGCTGAGCCGGTGAAAGATGTGCGGCGCGACGAAGTTGAGCACACGTAGCTCACCCGCGTCCCCGATGACCCGGGCCGACGCGCCGAGCAGATGTCGCGACCACAGCGAGCAGCGGACCTGCCCGGTGGCGCCGTCGGGGAAGCGCAGCTGTACGGTCATCGCCCGGTCCACCCCCGGGCTGCGCAGCTTGGCCCGCGCCCCGACCACCCACGGTTCGCCCGGGCCGAGTTGGCGCAGGCAATGCAGGGCGTAGCAGCCGGCGTCCATCAACGCGCCGCCGCCGAGGTCGAGGCGGTAACGGATGTCGGCGAAGCGCGGCAGCGGAAAGCTCAGCTCGGTCTCGACGTGGCGCACCGAGCCGATGGCGCCGTCACCGAGCAGCGTCAGCACCCGGCGTATCAACGGGTGGTAGCGGTAGTGGAACGCCTCCATGACCACCAGCCCCGAGCCGGCGCTCGCTTCGGCCACGCGCTCGGCCTCGGCCACGTTGCTGGTGAACGGCTTCTCGCACAGGACATGCTTGCCGGCCGCGATGGCCCGCAGCGTCCACGACGCGTGCAGCGAGTTGGGCAACGGCACATAGATCGCATCGAGATCCGGGTCGGCCAGCACCGCCGCGTAGTCGGTGTGCACCCTGGTCACGCCCCACCTCAGCGCGTACGCGCGGGCCCGCGCCGGATCTCGCGCGGCCAACGCGGCGACCCGGACGCCGCGCACGATGCGGGCCGGCCGGACCAGGGCCATGGGCACGATGCGGGCCGCGCCGAGCACCCCCACGCGGATCGAACTCACGGCACAACCCTTCGCTCGCTCCTCGCGCTCACGGGGCCCAAACTAGCGAAGCCGCGCGGACGCACGCGAGGATGCCCTGATGCACATGAGCCTGGAGGAATTCCGCCGCTACGGACACGCGGTGGTGGACTGGGTCGCCGACTACTGGGCGGGCGTCGGTGAGCGACCGGTCGTGCCGGACCTCGAACCGGGTGACATCGCTCGGCGCCTGCCGGTGCGCCCGCCCGAGACCGGTGAGCCGTTCGACGAGGTTCTGCGCGACCTCGACCGGGTCGTCATGCCGGGTCTGACGCACTGGCAGCACCCCGACTTTTACGCCTACTTTCCGGCGAACACGTCGGGCCCGTCCGTGCTCGGCGACCTGGTCTGCGCCGGGGTCGGTGTGCAGGGCATGCTCTGGGCCACCAGCCCGGCCTGCACCGAGATGGAGACGGTGATGCTCGACTGGTTGGCCGATCTGCTCGGCCTGCCGGCCCGGTTCCGCTCGGGTTCCGCCGGCGGCGGCGTCATCCAGGACTCGGCCTCCTCGGCCACGCTCGTGGCGACGCTGGTGGCCTTGCATCGGGCCAGCGGCGGCGCCTGGCGCCGGGACGGTATCGACCGCCGGTACGCCATCTACACCTCGACCCAGGGTCACTCCTCGATCGAGAAGGCGGCCCGCATCGCCGGCCTCGGCGACCCGAGCGTACGCCTCATCGACGTGGACGAGACGCTGGCGATGCGGCCTGAGTCGCTCGCCGCCGCGATCGCCGCCGACCGGGCCGCCGGCGTGGTGCCCGCGCTCGTCGTGGCCACCGTCGGCACCACGTCGACCACGGCGGTCGATCCGCTGCCGGCCATCGGGGCGATCTGCCGGGGCGATGTGTCAGGAACGAAGGGCGTGTGGCTGCACGTCGATGCCGCCTACGCCGGCGCGGCCGCGGTCTGCCCGGAGTTTCGCCCGGCCGGGATGGAGTTCGCCGACTCGTACTGCTTCGACCCGCACAAGTGGCTGCTGACCGGGTTCGACTGCGACGCGTTCTGGGTGGCCGACCGGGCCGAGCTGATCCAGGCGCTCTCGGTGCTGCCGGAGTACCTGCGCAACGCCGCCACCGAGTCCGGCGCGGTCATCGACTACCGCGATTGGCATGTGCCGCTGGGCCGGCGGTTCCGGGCGTTGAAGCTGTGGTTCGTGCTGCGCTGGTACGGCGCCGAGGGCCTGCGGGCGCACATCCGCTCGACGGTCGGCCTCGCCGCGGACTTCGCCGACCTGGTGCGCGCGGACGAGCGGTTCGAGGTGGTGATGCCGCATCCGTTCGCGCTGGTCTGCTTCCGGCTGCGCGCCGGCGGTGCGGCCGATCCGACCGGCGACGCCGCCAACGCGGAACTGCTGCGCCGGCTCAACGCGTCCGGCGCGCTCTATCTCACGCACACCCGCGTCGGCGACCGGTTCGTGCTCCGCTTCTGTGTCGGCGCACCGCAGACGACCCGGGACCACGTGCGCGCGGCCTGGGCGCGCATCCAGGCCACCGCGGCCGATCTGGGGTGACCCGCTCGGCGGCCTACTCGCAGCCGAGCGTGGCCGCCGCGGCGAGCAGGTCGGCCGCGGCGCCGTAGTCGCCATCGGCCTCGTAGGCGAACGACGCCAGGTCGCGGCGGTTCGCCATCAGCTCGCAGAACGCCACCGCGTCGGCGCGCAGTGCCACCACCTCCACACCCGCACCCGTGTCGTCCGAGAGCGCGACGCTCCACAGCGCCGGCGAGGCGCCAGCCAGATGCAGCGCCGCCCGCTGGCCCGGCCGGTCGCGGCCGAGCGACTTCAACGCCAACGGCAGCAGCCGCACCCCGAAAGCGACCATGACGCTGACGTCCTCCGGCGGAGGCGGGCTGCTCGGTCGGCCGATCGCCCGGCGCACATCGTCGGCGTGAATCCAGGTCTCGAAGGCGCGCTGCACGAGAGCGTCACGCAAGGGCCGCCACCGCGGCGTCCGTCCGGCCATCCGCACCGGCTGGTCCAGGCTCGCGTC
>JBLNGJ010000401.1:0-7031 GCA_050264675.1 Micromonosporaceae bacterium | reverse complement strand
CTGGGCCCACTCGCGCACTTGGTCCTGCTGGCTGAACAAGATCACCTGCTGCTCGGCTGATACCCGCAGCAGCAGCTCCAGGATCTGGGTCAGCCGGGCACTGTCGGCGTGCACGGTCACGTCGTCGAGCAGCAGCGGGCAGGCGCCGTCGGCCAGGTGCCGGGTGAGCGCGATGCGCAGCAGCAGGTACACCTGCTCGGCGGTGCCGTAGGAGAGCCGCTCGGCCGGGCGCCACTGCCGGCTCGGCCCGCACACCTGCACCTGCAGGCTCAGTGGATCCACGCTGACGTCGGTGTAGCGGCCGTCGGTCAGCTCGGGCAGCCACTCCCGTACGGTCGCCGCGAGCACGGGGGCGATGTCACGGTGCACCCGCTCCTGCGCGGCGGTGAGGAACCGGTCGGTCAAGTTGAGCGTCTGGGCCAGCCGTTCGACCCGGGCGAGCTCGGCCTCGGCCCGGGCCAGCTCCTCTTCCGCCTCACTGACCACGGCCAGCCCGGCCGTACGCGACACCAGCGCACCCTCGGCGGCGCTGGCCCGTTCGGTCGCCTGGCGGGCCGCCTCCCGCTGCCGGTCAAGCTCCGCACCACCGGTGGCGGCTGCGTCGACGTCGAGCTCGGCCGGCTCGAAGCCCGCGGCCGCCCGGTCGGCGGTCTCGCGTGCCTCGCGGGCGGCGGCCGCGGCCACGCCGACGAGCTGGGCCGCCCGTTCGGCGGCGGGCTCCAGCCGCTCCCGCACCGCGAGCTCGACCCGCTCAGTGGTGGCCGCTTCGGCCAGGGCGGCGTCGAGTTGGGTCCGGGCCGCCGCCGCGCCGGAGCGGCGCAGGTTCGCTGCGGCGGTGAGTAGCCCGGCCGCGGCGAGCGCGATCGCAATCACCGGCCGGGCCTCGCCACCGGGCAAGGCGGTCAGCGGGCCACGCCCGGCCGCGCCGAGACCGATGAGCCCGGCCGCCGCCAACGCCACCAGGGCAACCACCAGCAGCCTCCGCCGCCGCGTGCCGGCGCGTTCGACCAGCCGCAGCCGGGCTCGGGCCGCATCGACCCGGGCGTCACCGCCGCGCTGGGCCGGTACATGGTCGGCCGGTAGCGCGACGTCGGCACTCTGGATCATCGGCCGGTCAGCCTCGTCCTCCGCGCGGCCGAGGCGCCGGTCCAGCTCGGTCGCGGCATCCAGCCGGGCTGCCAGCTCGGCGGCGCGCCGGCGGGCCGCCACCGCCTCGACCCGGCGTACCTCTCGCTGCGCGGCCTCGGCCGCGCTCCGCAGCTCTTGCACCTCCGCGACCCGGGCCTCGTAATCGGCGTGGGCGGCGCGCGCGGCTTGCAGTGCCTCGGTCGTCCGGCGCAGCTCGTCCTTGGCCCGGCGCAGCGGCTTACCCGACCGGGCCTGGTCGGCACCGACCTGCTCGCGCCGGAAGGCGTCGATGCGCTCCAGCGCGGCCGCGGCGGTGTCGTCGGCCCCGGCCGTGGCGGCGGCCGCCTGCAGCAGGCGCTGCAAGCCATCGGCCTGCTGCTGCACCGAGAGCACCTGCGTCTGCAGGATGCACGCGGTGGCCAGGAACGAGTGCCGGTCCAGCCCCAGCCAGCGCGACGCGTCGGGCGAGCCGTCGAACATGATCTCCTCGGCGCAGTCGCGGCCGAGGTCGAGGTCCATGGCATGGCAGTCGACCCGGTCCTCGAGCTCCTGGCGCATCTCGATGCGCCGGCCGTCGTCGAGCCGGAGCTCGGCGCCGACCGCCCAGGCCTTGCCCGACCAGGGCCGGTGTTGCTCGGTGAGCCAGGCGTCGCCGGACCGGCCCTGCCGGCGGCGGCGCCCGCACAACGCCGCGTACGTCGCCGCGTGCCACGACGACTTGCCCGACTCGTTGCCGCCGTAGACGAGTGTCATCTGCTCGGCGAACTCGAGCGTCTCGCCGGCGAGCGGACCGAAGGCGTGGGCGGTCACCCGACGGATCAGCATCACTGCACCTCCAGGTCGACCCGGCCGCCGTCCAGGGCGCGCAGGCCGGTGATCAGCACCCGGTGGCGCTGCTCGTCGGTCAGGTCCGTCGCCTCGCGTACGTCCCGGACGAACTGGCCGCGCACCGTACGCTCGCGCGCCAGCGCCTCGAAGTCGTAAGCCACGGTCACCGCGCCCAACCGGGCCACCAACGCGTCGAGGTGCGGCGCCACCTCCCGCGCGTCCAGGTCGGCCAGGTTGAGGTCGACCTCGGGGGCGAGCGCACCGGCGAGGGTGACCCGCACCGCGCCGGAGAGTCCCGCCACTGCGGCCGCGACCCGCTCCCGGACCTGGCTCGCGTGGCTGACCCCATCGAGCTCGACGGCGACGTCGCTGACCTGCGAGACGGCCACCCGGTGGCGCACGCGGGTGACCGCCCCCGAGCTGTCCACGGTGACCAGCACCGCGCCGCGCTCGCCGGTCTCGCCGAAGGTGAGCGGCTCGGGGTTGCCCGGGTACGTGTGATCCTCGGCGTCGCGGGGCGTGTGGAAGTGGCCGAGCAGCGCGTGCTGGAGGCCGGACTCGCGGATCTGCCGGGCGCGGAACGGCGCATGCGGCACCTTCGACTCGCCCTCGTGCGCGAGCTCACCCTGCTCCGAACCATGGAAGAGGCCGATGTGGATGCCGCCCCGGTCGACCGTGAAGCCGTCCAGAAAACCCGGGGTGTTTGCCGGCCCGTGGTGGGCGGCGCCCCAGAGGGTCAGGCCATCCGCGAGCGGCACCGGGCTCAGCCGCGGCTCGACGAAGATGTGCACGTTGTCGGTGAAGCTGACCTGCCGGTAAAGGCTGCGCGGACCGAACCAGTCGTGGTTGCCGGGGGCGAGGTAGACCGGTCGGGGGTGGATGAGGGCGAACGCCTCGCGCAGGAACGCGGCCGTGTCAGGGGTGACCCGTTCCTGCTCGTAGAGGTCGCCGCCGCAGCAGAGCGCGTCGGCCGACTCGGCCAGCGCGCAGATGCGCTGCAGACATTCGCGTTGGGCGCGACGGCGCGCCCGGGCGTGACCGGGCCCGGCCCACGCGAACGGCGCGTCCAGGTGCAGGTCTGAAAAGAGCAGCAGCCGCATCACGCCTCCCGAAGCCGACCCCGCCATTAGTCGCCGCGCAAGACTCTCCACCAGATTCCACCGGGCCACCACCGTGATCGTGGGGACCGACACGCGTAGTGAGACCCAGCCGTAATCGAGCACACGCCGCGGCGGGTGTAGGCAGCATCCCGCGGACGTGACATCCTCGCGGGGTGACCGTAGGAAGTCCCGTGCTTGACTTCGGCGGCACGGGCTCGGTTCTGGTCGTCTGGTCGCTCCTCGTCGTGCTCATCGGGGCGGGGTTGTTCATCTACGGCATCGGCGTGTCCGTGCGGGACCGTCGTAGGCGCGAACGTCGACGCCACCGATCAAGCGGGCCCCGCCCGACCGCACCTGGCCGGTCGCAGCCGTCGGTGCTGCCACCCCGGCGCCCGCTGGCCCTGCCCGCCGGGCCGTCGGCCGGCGGCGGATATGCGCCGTCGTCGGCGTTCGGGTCCCGCCCGCTGGCCCTGCCGGCCGGGCCATCGTCTTCGGGTTACTCGTCATCGGGCTACTCGTCGTCGGGTCACCAGGCGCCCTCCTATCAGGCCCCATCCCACCAGGCGCCGTCCTACCAAACGCCCTCGTACCAGGCCGCGTCTCACCAAGCCGCGTCCTATCAGGCCCCGTCCCATCAGGCCCCGTCCCATCAGGCCCCGTCGCATCAGGCCCCGTCGCATCAGGCCCCGTCGCATCAGCCGTACCCGGCCGCCCCGCCGCCGAGCTGGCCGCCTCCGGCGACCTCATCCTCTGCCGCGCCGCCGTCGGCCCTGCCGCCGCTCACCCAACCGACGATCATGGCTCCGGTCGGTCCGCCGCCCGCCTGGACCGCTCCCACCACGGTCGCCGGGCCGCCCTCGTCCGCCGGGTACGGCGGCGACGGCCGCCCAGCCCTGCTCGATGCGGAGCCCGGCCCGGGGATCGGGGAGGTGGTCTCGGCACCACCCGCCGGTTACGGGACCCGACCGAGTACGCCGGACCCGCGGCCGACCCGCAAACCCCGCCGGGACGACTGTGCCGAGCTCCGCGCCGAGTGCGTCCGGCTCCGCGAGCAGGCCGACGGCACGATCGCCGCGGCGGCGCAAGCGGCGAAGGACGCCGAGGAGGCGCACGCCCGCTACGTCGAGGCACAGAAGGCGACCGAGGAGGCGACCCGCGCGTACGAGGCGGCGGTGGCCGCGAGCGCCGCGGCCGCGGCCGAGCTGCAGGGCCTCGAACGGGTGACCACGGAAGACCAACGCCGCCTCGAGCAGGAGACCACGCACGCCGCGTTCACGGCCTACCGGCGGGGCGACATCTCCAGCGAACAACTGCGTGAGGTCTTCCGCCGGGCCGAGGGCTGGACACCCCAGCAGGATCAGCTCTCCCGGGACGCGCTGACCCGCCGGGCCGAGGAAGGCGAGGCGATACGGGGCCGTGAAGCCGCCATCGCCGCGGAGCACGCCGCCGGTGAGCACGCCCGCATCACCGCCATCTCCGCCCGCGCCCTCGACGAGGAGGCCAGCGCGGCCGTGGACGAGGCCCGGCGGCTCTGCGCCCGGGCGGCCGAGTGCGGCAAGCGCCGCCGCTGACCAGCGGGCCGCCTCGATACCTGATATGTTGGTGATGTTTGAGCTTTTGATACATTCCCAACATCGAGGAGGGGTCGTGTCGGTTACCCAGATCGACCTCGACGACGAGGCGCTCACCGAAGCCATGCGGCTGTCGGGGGCGAAGAGCAAGAAGGACACGGTTAACCTCGCGTTGCGCGAGTACGCGGCGCGGCATCGTCGCATCGCGGCACTGGACCGCCATGCCGCCGCCGCCCAATCCTGGGATTACGAGGGGTGGCAGGCGATGCGCGCGGCTGACAAGTCGCCGGCGGCCTGAGGTCCCCGGTCGCGTGATCCACTACTTGGTGGACTCATCGGCGGTGTGGCGGATCCTGCGCGAGCCCGCGATCCGCGCGGGCTGGTCCGATGTCATCACGGACCATGGCCTCGGATCCTGCGCGCCGCAGCGGGCGGAGTTTCGTCGGTCGGCCCGCAATGAGGGCGAGCTCGAGCAGATGTCGGCGATGTTCGCCGAGCTCTATCCCGACGTACCGCTGCCCAAGAACACCTGGCAATGGGTCGAGTCGGCCCAGCACCACCTCGTCCGGGCAGCAGCGCACCGAGCACTGTCCTGTGTGGATCTTTTGGTCTGCGCAGTGGCCGCGCAGCGCGGGTTGGTCGTCCTGCACGACGGCAATGACTTCGTCGCTGCCGCCCGGCACCTCATCGACGTACGCGAACGACGGGTCCAGCAGCTCCCCTGAATGAGCCTGCTCGCCCTGATGGCCCGCCTCGGCCGCAATGACCGCTGGGCGCGGCGTCAGGGCAGGGTGTCTTCGAGGTCGACCGCGCGGGCGTTCAGGACCGCGAGCGGGCGTCCATGTTCACCAGGTTGTCGTGGCCAGTTGAACACCCCCGCGCCAAGCACGTCAGCACGTCGAAATAATTCGGCCCGATATCGCCATGTCCGCGTGACCCGCGCATCGGGCGCCGTCCTGTGTGGACCTTTGCGCTGTGGTCACCAGATCTCATGAACGGATACGATGGCCGCACCATCGGGCTCGGCGGAGTTGAGGAGCGCATGATGAAGGTGCTCTGGATCGTGGTTGGGATCATCGCCCTGCTCCTGGGCGCGGTGTGGACGCTGCAGGGCCTGGACATCCTGGGCGGCAGCGCCATGTCCGGGGAGTCGACGTGGGCCATCGTGGGCCCGATCGTCGCGGCGCTGGGACTGCTCGCCCTCATGGTTGGTGTCCGCCGCCGCGACTCACGCTGAGCCGCTCCCTCAGCGGCGGTGATGATCGTCGGACGACGTGCCGAGGTCGTCGTTGCGCCCGGCCTTGATCCGTGACCATTGGGCGGTCGGGCGGCCGTCCAGCCGGAACTGGCCACCCTTGGAATCCCAATGCTGCGGCCAGCCCGCCGGCGAGTCCTCCCAGAATTCCTGACGGCCGTAGACCGTCAGATCCAGCAGCCCGTACGACGGGGCCATCAGTTCGTTGCCACGACCGGTGGTCCAGTAGGTCTCGTAGACCTCGTCACCGCCCCGGAGATAGGCGACCAGGATGCCGAAGTGCCGGTTGGCGACCAGCCGGTCCACGGCCTCCGGCGGCACCGAATACCAGGGAATCGTCCAGCCCATGAAATCGCGATAGCGCGAGCTCTCCTCATACGGTCCCTCGCAGAACGTTGCGTAACTCGCGTCCCGCGAATGCAGGTAGGACAACTCGTTGATGTGGGTCGTGGAGAACGTGCAGCCCTCACACTGCTCCGCCGCCGGCTTACCGGTGTGCCACATGTGGAAGTAAGCGATCAATTGGGACCGGCCGTCGAAGATGTCGATCAACGGCACCGGACCGTCGACACCGATCAGTGGAGTCTGTGGATCGACTTCGACCATCGGCAGCCGACGGCGTTCGGCGGCCAGCGCATCCCCGGCCCGGGTGTGGGCCTTCTCGCTGACCCGGAGTTCGTCGATCTTCGCCTGCCAGGTCGGCCGATCGACGATCTGCGGACGAGGGTGCGGCGCTGCTGGCGTCTGCGTCATGCGACCTGTCTAGCCGAACTGGAGCGGGCAGAAACACATTCTTCGGGTAATGGGTGACCCAAGCTGTTGGACGCTCACTCAGATCTCCCGCCACTCGTCCGCGCCGGCGAGCAGGTCGCGCAGGCGGTCCAGGGCCGCGTCCTCCTGCTCGTGCTCGCTCCACCGGCTCTGGCCCTCGGCACCGCCGATCCGGTCTTCGATACGCCACAGTCCCGCGTCCTCGAAGAGCAGAATGTCCCGCCGGGCCAGGCGCCCCCACCGCCCGTTCCAGAAATGCTTGCGCTTCTCCGCCACCCCTCTATTCGAACACACGTTCGCCGCATAGGCTTCCGCCACGCCGCGCACGCTGCGCTCATTAGGCTTAACGACGGATAGCCGGGTCATCCGATCGGATGG
>JBLNGJ010000400.1:0-5701 GCA_050264675.1 Micromonosporaceae bacterium | reverse complement strand
CGGAGTTCGCCCGCGGTGTGGCCGTGGCCTACTGCGACGCCCCGGGCCCCCTGGAGACGGCGTCGGTGCCCACGTTCTACTGCATCTCGCCCACGCCGTCGGGTTGGTCGCCGGAACGGGTGGAGTCGTTCTACCGCGAGTACAACAACCACATGGTGCGCAACCTCACCGTGCACGAGGCCATGCCGGGCCACTATCTGCAGCTCGCGCTCGCCCGCCGCAACAGCAGCCGGGTGCGTGCGGTGGCCCTGTCGGAGTCGTTCGTGGAGGGTTGGGCGGTCTACACCGAGGAGGTCATGACCCAGCACGGCTACGGCGGCCTGCCGCTGCGGATGCAGCAGCTGAAGATGCAGCTGCGGGCCACCATCAACGCCATCCTTGATCAGCAGGTGCACTGCGACGGCCTCACCGAGGGCGAGGCGATGGCCCTGATGACCCAGCGTGGCTTCCAGGAGGAGGGCGAGGCGGCCGGTAAGTGGCGCCGAGCCCTGCTCACCTCGGCCCAGCTCTCCACCTATTTCGTGGGCTACACCGAGATGGCGGACATCGCCACGGCCCGCCCGGCCGATGTCTCGTTGCGGGCCTGGCACGACGCCATGTTGGGTCAGGGTTCCCCGTCGCCACGCAACCTGCGCCGGCTGCTGCTCGCTCCGGGCACCCCGGCCATGGCCTGACCTCCGGCGCCCGGCGACCGGCGACAAGGTTGGCTTGAGGCCCGGCGATGAGCCGGGCCTCACGCCGCGGATGGGCTCGTCGGCGTGGGTGCGGGCGGCCGAGACCTCGTCGGCGAGCGGCCCGGTCCGGTCAGTAGGCTGGGCCCGACGGCACGGGTCAGCGGGCGGCGCCGGCCCGGCCACGGCATCTCACCGATGAGGAGCGCGGCACAGTGGCCACCATCGAGGCGATCGTCGCCCGGGAAATCCTTGATTCACGCGGAAATCCGACCGTTGAGGTCGAGATCGGTCTGGACGACGGCACGACCGGCCGGGCGGCGGTGCCATCGGGCGCGTCCACCGGCGCGTTCGAGGCCGTGGAGCTGCGCGACGGTGATGCCAAGCGGTACGGCGGCAAGGGTGTGCAGACCGCCGTGCAGAACGTCGAAGAGCGCATCGCGCCCGAGCTCGTCGGCTTCGAGGCGAGCGACCAGCGGGCCATCGACCAGCGCATGCTCGACCTCGACGGCACTCCGGAGAAGTCGAGCCTCGGCGCCAACGCGATCCTCGGGGTCTCGCTCGCCGTGGCCAAGGCGGCGGCACAATCGGCCGAGCTGAGCCTTTTTCGCTACCTCGGTGGCCCGAACGCGCACCTGCTGCCGGTGCCGATGATGAACATCCTCAACGGCGGTGCCCACGCGGACTCCAATGTGGAGATCCAGGAGTTCATGATTGCGCCGATCGGGGCTCCGACGTTCCGGGATGCGCTGCGCTCCGGCGCCGAGGTCTACCACGCGCTCAAGAACGTGCTCAAGCGCAAGGGGCTCTCCACCGGGCTCGGCGACGAGGGCGGCTTCGCGCCGAACCTGCCGGCCAACGCGGTCGCCCTCGACCTGATCGCCGAGGCGGTCGGCGCGGCCGGGTACACGCTCGGCACCGACATCGTGCTCGCCCTGGACCTGGCCGCCACCGAGTTCTACGAGAACGGCAGCTACACGTTCGAGGGCGTGGCCAAGTCGGCCCAGGAGATGATCGCCTACTACCGCGGCCTGGTCGAGGCGTACCCGATCGTGTCCATTGAGGACCCGTTGGCCGAGGATGACTGGGCTGGTTGGCGGGCGCTGACCGATGCCCTCGGCGGCCGGATCCAGATCGTGGGCGACGACGTCTTCGTGACCAACCCGGAGCGGATCAGTCGGGGTATCGCCGAGTCGACGGCGAACGCCGTGCTGATCAAAGTGAACCAGATCGGCTCGCTCACCGAGACGTTCGACGCAGTCGACCTGGCCCACCGGGCCGGGCTGCGCACCATGATGAGCCACCGTTCCGGCGAGACCGAGGACACCACGATCGCCGACCTCTCGGTGGCGGTGGGCAGCGGCCAGCTCAAGGCCGGCGCGCCGGCGCGGTCGGACCGGGTGGCCAAGTTCAACCAGCTGTTGCGCATCGAGGAGGAGCTCGACGACGCGGCGCGTTACGCCGGCGCCGGGGCGTTTCCTCGCTACCGTAAGGCCGGTTGACGAACGGGTGAACGGGGCACAGCGGTGAGCCAGCGCAAGATGCCCAGTGGTCAGGGCCCGGCGCGCGGCGGCACCGGTGGCCGGCCGGGTGTGCGACCAGGGCTGCCCCGAGCGCGCACGCACCGCCCGGCCCCACCGGACCTCGCCGGCGGTGCCCGTCCGTCCACGGCGGCCCGACGGGCCGGACGAGCCCGTGGCGACGCGCGCACGCCGGCCAAGCGGCCGCCGGCCAAACGGCTGCCCGCTAAGCGCATCTGGGCGCCGAGGTCGGGGCGGCTCTCCGGCCGGGGCACCGCGCTGGTGCTGGTGGTCGCGGTGCTCGCGCTCGCCTACGCGTACCCGTTGCGGGTCTACCTGGCCCAGCAGGCCGAGATCGACCGCCTGGTCACGTCCCAGGAGCAGCAGCGGCAACGCATCGTCGCGCTGACCGAGGCCCTGTCGAAGTGGGACGATGACGAGTATGTGATCACCCAGGCCCGGTGGCGGTTGAAGTACGTGCGCCCCGGCGAGGTGGCTTACATCGTGGTCGACGACCAGGCCGGCCCGGGCTCGACCGGCACCCGGCCGGCGACCGGCACTGGGTCCTGGGTGGGTCAGGTCTGGTCCACCATCCGGGCCGCCGACGGGCCCGGGCCCGGTGAGTCCGGCCCGTCATGACTGAGCGGGGCGGCCCGCCGATGGCGGAGCTGGTGGGTCCGCCGGTGTGCGAGCCAGCGAGTCCAGCCGATCTCGAGGCGATCGCCGCCCAGCTCGGCCGGCCGACGCGGGGCACCCGGTGCGTGGCGCACCGCTGCCCGTGCGGCCGGCCCGACGTGGTGCAGACCAGTCCCCGGCTACCCGATGGCGCCCCCTTTCCCACGCTCTACTACCTGACCTGCCCGCGGGCCACGGTCGCGGTGAGCACGCTGGAGTCGGCCGGCGTCATGCGGCAGATGAACGCCCGGCTGGCCGATGACCCCGAGCTCGCCGCCCGCTACGCCGCCGCCCACGAGGCGTATCTGGCTCGGCGGGAAGCGATCGAGTTGGTGCCCGAGCTGGCCGGCATCTCGGCCGGTGGCATGCCCACCCGGGTCAAGTGCCTGCATGTCCACCTGGGCCAGGCGCTGGCCAGCGGCCCGGGCGTCAACCCATTCGGTGACGAGACCCGCGACCTGATCGGTCCATGGTGGAGCGCCGGGCCGTGTGTGGCGGCCGGCGGCCACGACTGAGCCGGGTCAGCTCGGCGTCGTCGCGTCGGTGACCGTGTAGCCGGCGGGTGGCTGGAATGCCGCCGCGTCGACCCGGTCGGAGTAGCTGGTGAGCATGATGCCGCCCTGCCGGCCGTTGGCGAGCGTGCCGTCGAACGAGGCCAGCACACCGGCGTCGGTGACGCAGACCGAGAAGTCCTTCAGCGCGTCTGGTTGGCCCGGCGTCGACGCCGCCTTCTCCAAGCCGGTCACGTTGGCGCAGAGCGACTTCTGGCCGGCGATGGTCTTGTTGGACTGATCGACCTTCGCGCCCGGCACGAGCGCGGCCGCCGCGACCAGACCCAGCGCCAGCTCCGGAGTGACGAATCCCTGGCCGGCGATGCCGGCGACCAGCCCGGCCTGGGCCGGGTCGGCGCCGGTGGCGGTGGCGGTGGCGGTGTGGGGGGTCTTGTGGCACACCTTCGTCGAGGCGTCGCAGAGGTAGTACGCGTCGGCGGTGACGATGAGCTGGCCGGACTTGCCGAGGTAGGTGGCGTTGGGCGGCTGCTGCACCAGGGTGACCTTCTCCCCGCCGGTCACCTGGTATTCGGCGGTGTAGGTCAGCCGGCTGTGCTTCTCCAGCCGGTCGGCGAAGTCGCCGAGCACTTTGGCCGCCTCCAGCACACCCTTGGCCTGGCTGATGAAGCCACAACCCAGCCCGGTCGCGGCGACGATCGCCGCGGTCGAGATGATCAAGATACGCGAGATCCGGGATGTCATGGCACCGAATGTGATCACGCCGGCCGGCCGCGGGCAACGGTGTGTCGGCCGTCGGACAGCCGCCGCCGGGTGGGCGATTACCCTGCCCGGAATGGAGGTCACCATCCGCCGGGCGCGGACCATCGACGTGCCGGCCATCCGGCGGCTGATCGATGCGTACTCCAGTGACCGGCGGCTGCTCTCCAAGGCCACCGTCGCCATCTACGAGGACATCCAGGAGTTCTGGGTGGCGCAGCTGGTCAATGCCCCGTTCGACCGGGCCCCGGCCGAAGACGTTGTCGGCTGCGGCGCGGTGCACGTGATGTGGGAGGACCTCGCCGAAGTGCGTACGGTCGCCGTTGACCCGCGGTACCGGGGACGCAAGGTGGGGCAGAAGCTCGTCGATGCGTTGCTGGCCGAGGCGCGCCACCTCGGCATCCGGCGGGTGTTCGTGCTCACCTTCGAGATCGGTTTCTTCAGCTCGTTCGGGTTCGCACCCATCGACGACGGTGCGCCGGTGCGCGCCGATGTCTACGAGCAGCTGTTGCGCTCCACCGACGAGGGCGTGGCCGAGTTCCTCGCGCTGGAGCGGGTCAAGCCGAACACCCTGGGCAACACCCGCATGCTGCTGCACCTGTGAGGGGTGGGGGACGGCCGCCTAGGGTGAGGCCGATGGGAGCTGGAGGAGCCAGCGGAGCGAGCCCCCCAGTCGCGACCGAAGGGGAGCCATGACCAGGGTGGCGGCGATCGACTGCGGCACGAACTCGTTGCGCCTGCTCGTGGCCGACCTGCCGTCAGCGCCGGCCGGGCCATTGGTCGATGTGGTGCGCCGGATGGAGATCGTGCGGCTGGGCGCCGGCGTCGACCGCACCGGCCGGCTCGCCCCAGACGCGCTCGAGCGGACCCGGCGGGTGCTCGCCGAGTACGCCGACCAGGTGCGCGCGCTCGGCGCCGCGCGTACCCGGATGGTGGCGACCAGCGCGACCCGCGACGCCGCCAATGCCGACGAGTTCCGGGCCATGGTGATGAAGACCCTCGGCCAGCCGGCCGAGGTGGTCAGCGGGGAGGCGGAGGCCCGGCTCTCCTTCGCCGGCGCCACCCGCGGCCTGCCCACGGACGTGGTGCCGCCGTTCCTGGTGGTCGACATCGGCGGCGGGTCGACCGAGTTCGTCCTCGGCACGCGCACGGCCGAGCAGGCGACCAGCGTCGATATCGGCTGCGTCCGGCTCACCGAACGGCATCTGCACGATGACCCGCCGACACCGGCTCAGGTCGCCGCGGCCGCGGCCGACATCGTTGCGGCGGTGGACCGGGCACTTGACGTCGTACCCGGCCGGCGGGCCCGGACGCTGCTCGGCCTGGCCGGTTCGGTGACCACGGTGACCGCGCTGGCGTTGGGGCTGACCGGTTATGACCCGGTGCGCATCCACCACGCCCGGATCGGTTATCCCGAGGTGGCCCGGGTCTGCGCCGAGCTGCTCGCCCTGACCGTGGCCCAGCGGCGGGCACTACCGGTCATGCATCCCGACCGGGCCGATGTCATCGGGGCCGGGGCGCTGGTGCTGCGGGTGGTGATGCAGCGCCTCGGTGCCGACTCGGTGGT
>JBLNGJ010000399.1:0-6360 GCA_050264675.1 Micromonosporaceae bacterium | reverse complement strand
TGCCGGTCAAGGCGGTGTTCATGAACATCGTCTCGATCGGCGCCTCGTTCGGCGTGGTGGTCTGGGTCTTCCAGGACGGTCACCTGGCCCGGTGGCTCTCGTTCACTCCGACCGGCTTCCTCGAGCCGACCAACCTGATCCTCATGCTCGCCGTCCTCTTCGGACTCTCCACCGACTACGAGGTGTTCCTGCTCTCCCGCGTCCGCGAGGAGTGGGACCGCACCGGCGACAACCGCCGCGCCGTGGCGACCGGCCTGCAGCGCACCGGCGGCATCATCACCGCGGCCGCGCTGCTGCTCATCGTGGTGGTCGGCGGCTTCGCCACCGGCGGGGCGGCGACGATCAAGATGATCGGTTTGGGCACCCTGGTCGCGGTGGCGGTCGACGCGACTCTGGTGCGCTCGTTGCTGGTGCCGGCGACCATGCGCCTGCTCGGACGGTGGAACTGGTGGGCGCCCGGGCCATTGGGCCGGATCTACCGCCGGTACGGCCTACGCGAGACCGAGGTGCTGACCGACGATGCCCTGACCGAGACGGTTCAGTTCCCGCGCATCGTTGTGCCGGCGCAGCCGACCCCACCCGGTTAGGGTGGCGGCAGCGTGCGGAGCGAGCGAAAGGTTGTCGGCGTGGTGGTGTACGAGACGGAGCGCCTGGTGGTCCGTCCGTGGACGCACGACGGGGCCGAGCTCGACCGGCTCTACGACATCTACTCCCGCTGGGAGGTCTCGGGCTGGCTCGGCGCCAACCCGAAGGTGCTCGAGTCGCGCGAGCTGGCGCCGGCCATTGTGGACCGGTGGCTCGAGCGTTCCCGGCCGGATCAGTGCTTCGGCGTCTGGGCGGTGCAGGTGCGTCAGACCGGGGTCGTGGCGGGCACGGTGCTGCTGGTGCCACTGCCCGACGGCGACGGTGAGATCGAGGTGGGTTGGCACTTCCATCCCGACTCGTGGGGGCACGGCTACGCCACCGAGGCCGCGCGGGGCGCGATCGAGCACGGGTTCGCCCACGGACTGACTGAGGTCTATGCCGTGGTCCGCCCGGACAACGCCCGCTCGCTCGCCGTCTGCCGCCGGCTCGGGATGACCCCGCTCGGCCCGACCCAGCGCTGGTACGGGGTGCCGCTGGAGGCGTTCCGGCTCGAGCGGCAGTGGGGATGAGCGACGACGCGCTTACTCCAGCGGAGGAGCCGATATGAGCGCGCGGGAGATCGTCCTGCTGGGCTCGACCGGCTCGGTCGGCGTCCAGGCGGTCGAGATCGTGCGGCGGGACCCGCAACGGTTCCGGGTCGTGGCCCTCGGCGCCGGTGGCGGCGACGTCGCGACGCTGGCCGCGCAGGCGCTGGAGCTCGGCGTAGACGCGGTCGGGGTGGCGAAGGCCTCGGCCGCGCAGGATCTCCAGCTGGCCTTCTACGCCGAGGCATCCCGGCGCGGTTACCCGGTGGGCGAGTTCCGGATCCCGAAGATCCTCGCCGGACCGCAGGCGATGACCGAGCTCGCGCAGTGGCCGTGCCACACGGTGCTCAACGCGGTGGTGGGCTCGGTCGGCCTCGCGCCGACCCTGGCCGCGCTGCGGGCCGGCCGGACTCTCGCCCTGGCCAACAAGGAGTCGCTGGTCGCCGGCGGGCCGCTGGTGCGGGCCGAGCTGACGCGGCCGGACCAGATCGTCCCGGTGGACTCCGAGCACTCGGCGCTGGCCCAGTGCCTGCGCTCGGGCCGGTTGGGTGAGGTGCGCCGGTTGATCCTGACCGCGAGCGGCGGCGCGTTCCGCGGTCGCCGGCGGGCCGAGCTGACCGACGTCACGCCGGAGGCGGCGCTGGCCCACCCCACCTGGGACATGGGTCCGGTCGTCACCATCAACGCGGCCACGATGGTCAACAAGGCCTTGGAGGTGATCGAGGCGCACGAGCTCTTCGGCATCGACTACGACGACATCGAGGTGATGATCCACCCGCAGTCGGTGATCCACTCAATGGTCGAGTTCGTCGACGGCTCGACGCTGGCCCAGTGCAGCCCGCCCGACATGCGGCTGCCGATCGCGCTCGCGCTCGCCTGGCCGGATCGGCTGCCCGGCGCGGCCCAGGCGGTCGACTGGACCGCGGCGCACAGCTGGCAGCTGGATCCCCTCGACGACGAGGCGTTCCCCGCCGTCCGCCTGGCCAAGCAGGCCGGGCGTACGGGCCGGTGCCGGCCCGCCGTGTTCAACGCGGCCAACGAGGAGTGTGTGGCCGCTTTCACAGCCCACCGCCTGCCCTTCCTGGGCATCGTGGACACGCTGGCGCAGGTGCTGCGGGAGGCACCCGACTTTTCCGAACCAGGTACCGTCGATGATGTCCTCACCGCCGAGGCCTGGGCCCGGCGACGGGCCTGCGAGATCATCGCGGCCGGGGACGGTCCAGCAGTGGCGAGCGAGGGAGCCTGATGGCGGAGAGTATCGGGATTGTCATTTTCGCCCTCGGCATCATCACCTCCGTGTGCCTGCACGAGGCCGGGCACATGGCCACCGCCAAGGCGTTCGGCATGAAGGTCACCCGCTACTTCGTCGGCTTCGGACCGACGCTGTGGTCTTTCCGCCGGGGTGAGACCGAGTACGGCGTCAAGGCCATCCCGGCCGGCGGTTTCGTGAAGATCGTCGGCATGACGCCGCAGGACGACGACGTCGAACCGGCCGACGAACCGCGGGCGATGTGGCGCTTTCCGGTATGGAAACGCACCATCGTGCTCTCGGCCGGCTCGCTGACCCACTTCCTGCTCGGCGTGGTGATCCTCTGGGGGCTCTTCGCCTTCGCCCCGTTGCCCGACTACGACCGGGCCGACTCGGCCGCGCCGGTGGTCGACCTCGTGCTGCCCTGTGTCACGGTGAACTGGTCCATCGACCCGGCGACCGGCCAGCCCAAGGAGTGCGTGCCCGGTCAGGACCCGTCCAGCGCGGCCGCCCAGGCCGGGCTGCGCCAGGGCGACCGGATCACCGCGCTGGACGGCGTGGCCGTCAACACGTGGAAAGAGATGACCGAGCGGGTCCGGGCCGCCGGCGGCCAGACGATGACGATCACCTTCGAGCGGGATGGGCAGAGCCTGACCTCGCCGCCGGTCACGCTGCCGCTGGCCCAGCGGGTCAAGCCGGGCGTGGACCCGAACACCCCGGTGGGCGAGATCACCCAGGCCGACCTGGAACGGGTCGGCCAGCTGGGCATCACCGAAGTCGTGCCGCGCCACACCGCCGGCCCGATCGCCGCGTTCGGCCTGGCCACGGACCAGACCGGGCTGATGTTCAGCGGTACGGTCACCGCGCTCAAGCAGTTCCCGCAGAAGGTGCCGAAGCTGTGGGCCGCGCTCACCGGTTCCGAGCGGGACCCGGAGACGCCGATCAGCGTCGTCGGCGCGAGCCGGATCGGTGGCGAGCTGTTCAAGCAGGGCGAGTGGCCGACGTTCCTGCTGCTGCTGGCCGGGTTGAACTTCTTCGTCGGGGTCTTCAACCTGTTGCCGCTGCTGCCGCTCGACGGCGGCCATATCGCGATCTCGTGGTTCGAGAAGGTCCGCTCGGCGCTCTACCGCCGGCTGGGCCGGGCCGATCCGGGCCGGGTGGACTACTACAAGCTCATGCCGGTCACCTACGCGGTGATCCTGCTCTTTGGCGGGTTCACGCTGCTCACGGTCGCCGCCGACATCATCAACCCGATCACGATCTTCTCAAGGTGACGGCTGTGTCCACCGTGAACCTCGGCCTGCCCACCTCCCGCGCCGGCTCCGCGTCAGCCGACGAGGCGCCGCTGGCGTCGCGGCGACCGAGCCGCCAGATCATGGTCGGCCCGGTGCCGGTCGGCGGCGGCGCCCCGGTCTCGGTGCAGTCGATGACCACCACCCTCACCGCCGACGTCAACGCCACGCTGCAGCAGATCGCCGAGCTCACCGCGTCCGGTTGCCAGATCGTCCGGGTCGCGGTGCCCTCGCAGGACGATGTCGACGCCCTGCCGGCGATCGCCCGCAAGTCGCAGATCCTGGTGATCGCCGACATCCACTTCCAGCCGAAGTACGTCTTCGCCGCCATCGACGCCGGGTGCGCCGCTGTGCGGGTCAACCCGGGCAACATCAAGAAGTTCGACGACAAGGTCGGTGAGATCGCCCGGGCCGCGGCCGAGGCGAAGGTGCCGATCCGGATCGGCGTCAACGCCGGCTCGCTCGACCCGCGGCTGCTGCAGAAGTACGGCAAGGCCACCCCCGAGGCCCTGGTCGAGTCGGCCCTGTGGGAGTGCTCGCTCTTCGAGGAGCACGGGTTCCGCGACATCAAGATCTCGGTGAAGCACAACGACCCGGTGGTCATGATCCGCGCGTACCGGCAGCTCGCCGAGGCCTGCGACTACCCGCTGCACCTGGGGGTGACCGAGGCCGGTCCGGCCTTTCAGGGCACGGTGAAGTCGGCCGTCGCGTTCGGGGCGCTGCTTGCCGAGGGCATCGGCGACACCATCCGGGTGTCCCTTTCCGCGCCCCCGGTCGAGGAGGTGAAGGTCGGCAACGCGATCCTGGAGTCCCTTGGGCTGCGCGAGCGCGGCCTCGAGATCGTCTCGTGCCCGTCGTGTGGGCGCGCGCAGGTCGACGTCTACACCCTGGCCGACCAGGTGACCGCCGCGCTCGAGGGCTTCCCGGCACCGTTGCGGGTGGCGGTGATGGGCTGCGTGGTCAACGGTCCCGGCGAGGCCCGGGAGGCGGATCTCGGTGTCGCCTCCGGCAACGGCAAGGGTCAGATCTTCGTACGGGGAGAAGTCATCAAGACCGTCCCCGAGTCGCAGATCGTGTCAACCCTGGTCGAGGAGGCGCTGCGGCTGGCCGCTGAGATGGGCGTCGAGCTGCCGGACGACCTGCGCGACCTGGCCGGGCCGACCGTCACCGTCCACTAGAGCCTGACCCTCACCCTCAGCTGGAAGGTGAGGCCGGCTCCCGCAACGCATGAGTCAGATCTACTCCGCGTTACCGCCTACTCCGCGTCACCGTCGGCGAGGGCGTCCGGCCGTCTTGAGGTCCGTCCACGCCGCGACGGCGCGCGGTGATCGCGATCTGCGGCCCGGAAAGTGAAGCGACGCTGAAGGGACGCTGCACCTTTCGCGCCAGGAATCGCGATCTCCACGGGCGGATGCCCTGTTTGTCGGATCAACCGGCCGGGGCCGCTGCTCGGCCTCAGGACCGCTGCTCCGCCGCAGGGTCGCTGCTCCGCCGCAGGGTCGCTGCTCGGCCGCGGGGTCGCTACTCAGCCGCAGAGTCGGCGAGGATGGCGTAGAGCTTGCGCTTGGTCTCGGCGATCACGTCGACCGCCCGCTGCCGCTGCTCGTCGGTGCCGCTCATCATCACCTGGCGCAGCGCGTTCATGGCCCCGAACGTGGCGTCGCGCATCTCGTGCCAGCTGGAGATGGTGTGGTCGCTGAACTCCTCCCAGGGCGCGCTGGCCTGCTCGGCCTCGGTTCGACCGGCCGGGGTGAGCGTGAAGCGCTTACGGCCGGCGTTCTCTTCGCTGACGATCAGACCCTCGTCCTCGAGCAGCTGCAGCGTCGGGTAGATCGAGCCCGGGCTGGGCCGCCACACGCCACCGGTGCGTGACTCGAGCTCCTGGATCATCTCGTACCCGTGCATCGGCCGTTCGGCCAGCAACGCGAGCACCGCGGCGCGGACGTTGGCCCGCCGCCCGCCGGCCCGGCCGCGGCCGTACCCGTGGCGCCCGCCCGGGCCGCCGCGCCCGCCCGGTCCGGGACCCCCGGCCCAGGGCGGTGGAAACGGCATCCGCCAGCCGAACGCACGCATCCGGGTGTCGTGATCGTGGTGATGCATCTCATCCTCCAGACATGTCACTGATGCGTCGACGATATATCGGAAGTGTATCGCCGACAAGTCGCTGGCCTCGAAGGTGGCGAGCGAAACCCAGCCAGTTTGTCTCGGCGGCGGCGAGAGAAACCAGGCAAGTTTTCTGGCACGCTGAGAGCGTGCTGACGACCCTGCCGGCCCGGCTGCTGCGCGATGACGAGCGGGGTGCGGTGGAGCGGGTGCTCGACGCCGATCCGTTCGCCGGGGCCCAGGTCGCCGAGCGGGTGAGTGCGGGTGGCCTGTCGGTGTTCGGGTGCGACGCCAAGATCTTCGGGTACGGCGCGCGCCGGCACCTGGAGTCGATCTGCTGGCTCGGCGCGAACCTCATCCCGGTGCGCGCCGGCGGCCCGGCGGTGGCCGCCTTCGCCGAGTTGGCCGGCGCCCAGCCGCACGCCTGCTCGTCACTGGTCGGCGAGTCCGAGGCGGTGCTCGGCCTGTGGAGCCGGCTCGTGCAGAGTTGGGGGCCGGCCCGGGACGTGCGTCCGTGCCAGCCGTTGATGGTGACCTGGACGCCGCC
>JBLNGJ010000398.1:0-7136 GCA_050264675.1 Micromonosporaceae bacterium | reverse complement strand
CCTGGCCTTCCCATACGTGCTCGTGCCCGGCCTGCCACCGGGCCAGGCGGTGGCTCGGGCCATCTTCGTCCTTCGCGATGTCACGGTGCTCGTCGTGGTCTTCCACTTCGTCACCGGGCTGCGGTTGACGCCGCCGGCGATGCTGCTCACCGTCGGAGCGCTCGGCTACCTCAGCTACGACGCATTGTTTCGCCTCGCCCGCGTCCACGGAGCCTGGATCGAAGGCAGTTGGATCGACCTCGGTTGGATGCTGTTCCTCACTGCGTGGGGTGTCGCCAGCCTACTGCCCAGCATGGCCCGCACCGGTGGCCACAAGGCCCACCACAACTCGACGCCGCTTCGGCTGGCGTTGGTGGCAGGTGCCTCCTTGCTCCCCTTTGCCCTGCTCGGCGAGGTCGTATTCCTGGCACCGTGGTACATGCCGGCATTGGCGATGTTCGCAACGACCATGCTGGCCCTGGTGCTGACTAGGATGATCATGGTCACGCTGCAGCTGCGCCAGCAGCTCGGCGGCGAACGCGTGCTCCGCGAGGCGGTAGCCCAGCTGGCCACGGCGGCCGATCCTTCGGCCGTCGCCGCTGTGCTGGAGTCGAACCTGCCCAGGCTACTTTCCAAGCAGGCGCACTACTCGATCAGTCTTCGCCGGCCGGCCGACCTCCGCCCAGCCGACCACAGTCGGCCAAGTTACGGGAACGCGGCGCTTGCCTTCCCGTTGGGTACCGATCCCGCCCAGCAATCAACGCTGAACCTATACGGCAGCCGTACCGCGCTTACCGCCCTGCGCCCGCGGCTGGAGGTGCTGGCCACCCAGGCCAGCCTGATCCTGGACCGGATGAGGCTCAGCGAGGAGATCATCCGGCGCCACCGCGAGGAGTACTTCCGCACGCTGGCGCAGACCACGACCGAGGCCATCCTGGTCGTCGGCGCCGACGACCGGATCAGCTTCGCAAGCCCTTCGGCCAACGACGTCCTGGGCGCACCTCAGCTCCAGGGCGCGTGGCTGCCTGGCCTGATCGACGAGCCTGACCGCCAGGGCGCGCACCGGTTGCTGGCCCGTACCCGCCGCGGCGAGGTGTTGTCTCCCGGCAAGCCGCTCGCCGTCGGCCAGGAAGACTCCGCCAGCGACTCGAGCGACCCCCGGGTGGTGGCGAAAGCGGCGGAGGCAGACTGGGCGAACCTCGCCGAATGGACCATACGGCGCCCAGACGGCTCGCGGGCGCTGGTCGCGGCGTCCTGCCACCAGGTCACCATCGAGCCCTCCATCCACGGCCTGGTGGTCAATCTCCGCGACGTCACTGAGCAGCACCGGTTGAAGCACGAACTCACCGAGCGCAGCGCCCGCGATCCGCTGACCGGTCTGGTCAACCGGGTGACCATGCGCCAGCGGATCAACCAGGCGATGGCCCATCATGCCGGCAGCGACCGGTTCATCGGCCTGCTCAACATCGACCTCGACGATTTCAAGATGATCAATGACCAGTTCGGATTCGAGGCCGGCGACGCCGTGCTCCACACGCTGGGCCATCGCTTGACCGAGATGCTGCCTCCGGGCGCCACGGTCGGCCGCCTGGGCGGGGATGCGTTCGCCATCCTCCTCGAGGACTTGCCCGAGCCAGCGGTGGCCGACCAGGTCGCCGCAACCGTGGTAGCCGTGCTGGCGAGACCTATCCCAGTTGACGGGCAGGTCGCGTCGTGCAGCGCCAGCGTGGGTGTGGCGACCACCGCCGAGGCGGGGAACGCGAACGACCTGGGCCGCTACGCCGACCTGTCGCTACACGCGGCCAAGAGCCTGGGCAAGGGCCAGGTCAGCCACTACGATCCGACCACCCACAACCAGATCAAGAACCGGCTGCAGCTGCGCTCGGCAATGGAGCGAGCCATCGAACAGGATGCGTTGCGGTTGGACTACCAGCCGATCATCGCCCTGGACACCGGGCTCACCGTGGGATTCGAGGCGCTGCTGCGGTGGCAGCACCCGACCCGCGGACTGCTGTTGCCAGGATCGTTCATCGACATTGCCGAGGAATCGGGTCTGATCGTGCCGTTTGGGGAATGGGTGCTCGCCACCGCCCTGCGCCAGGCTCACCGGTGGGGGCGGATCCGGCCTGACACCTCGCCCTATGTCGGCGTCAATGTCTCGGCTCGCCAGTTCCGCACCGCCGGATTCGTCGACCGCGTCCGGGCCGAACTGGCCGCGATCGGGCTTCCCCCACCGGCGCTCCAGCTGGAGATCACGGAGAGCCTGCTGCTCCCCGACGACGAGCAGATCTGGGATGAGCTGCAGCAGCTGCGCCGGCTCGGGGTGCGCATCGCCATCGACGACTTCGGCACCGGCTACTCCGGCCTGAGCTACCTGCGCCGGGTACCGCTCGATGTGGTCAAGCTCGACCGGCTCTTCGTCAACGCCATGACCAGCTCGCTCCAACAGCGCGAACTCGTCGCCGGCATCGTCCGCCTGGCGAAGACACTGCGGTTTGAGGTTGTCGCCGAGGGCATCGAGACGCCGGTCGAGCGTGACCTCGCCGCCGATGCCGGATGCGGCTACGGCCAGGGTTACTTCCTATCCAGTCCCATGTCGGCCGAGCTGACGTCGTCGTGGCTGACGGGCGAGCGGGCGAGTCCACCAATCCACCTGCTCGCTGCCGCCGGGCCCGGACCGCGGTGAGACTCATGGGGCCGGCTCTCTCCGTTCGCGGCATCTGGGCGCAGCGCGGTTACGCGCTGATGCGGACTCACCTGGTGCCGTTCGCATTCTGCGGCTGGATGCTGGCGCTCGGGATGACCTACTTCGGCTGGCCGTCGGCGCAGCTGTGGACGGGCACGCTGATCGGGCTCAGTGGCGCTGCCGCGCTGACGTATGGGGTGGCTCGATTCTGGCCGACCCGACCCGCGCCGTGGTGGCTGCTGGCGGCCGCCCTGGCGACCGAGACCGTGACCCGAACGTTGTACGACGTATTGCCCGGCCCGGGCGGCACCGTCAAAGCGGGCATGCTGCTGGTCGATCTCTTATACATGTCAATGTTTGCCCTCTTCATCGCGGCGCTGATGGCGTTTGCCCGGCGAGATCGCAGCTGCGCCGACTGGACGGCGGTCCTCGATGCGGCCATTTTCCTGTTCGGGGTGGGCCTGCTCGCCTGGCTGCTGCTCGTCACGCCGCTGGGCGCAACCGACGCGGCGCGCCGGGCCGACGCTCTGGTCGCGACCCGCTACCCACTCGGCGATGTCCTGTTGCTGGGCGCCGTCGCGTATTTCGTCGTCGTTATCCGGCGCACTATCTCGGCCGCCTTGATCGTCATCGGCGGCGTCGTACTAGCGATCAACGACACGGTCTTTGTCCTGGGTTACCTCGATGGACACTGGCTGCGGGGCACACCGGCGGACATCTGGTGGATGGTCGCGTACACGGTGACCGGGCTGGCCGGGCTGATCCCGTCGATGCGCGCGGTATCGGCCGCGCCCCTCGCCCGGCTGCAGGAGACCAGCAGCGCGCGGCTGATCGTCCTGGCCATCGCGGCATTGGTCCCGCCGACCATCCTGCTGGTGGAGACGATGCATGAGGCCCTCGCGCCGGGGTCGTGGCTGGTAATCACTTCAGCTGGCATGATCTTGCTCGTATTCGCCCGGCTTACCAGCGCGGTGTACCGGTTGCGCCAGCAGTCTGCCCGGGAGCACCGGCTGCGCGAGGCGACCGCAGACCTGGTCTCGGCTGCGGATGTTCGCGAGGTGGAGGCGGCACTTGACACCGCGGTGCAACGGCTGCTGCCCGCCGGCGCCTGGTACCGCTTGGTCCTGAACTCGACTGACGGCGACCGGAGTGGCCTAGTCGACAGCGGGTGGCACACCAGCAATGTGCCTGGCGACCGCATGGCCGAGGAAGCGGTCCACACCCTCGACACGCCGGGCGTGGTCAGTACGGCGCGGCTGCCCAAGACGCTCGCGGCCCGACTGCGCCCCGCACGTCGAGCGCTCGCCTACCCGTTGGTCAAGCAAGCACCGGGCCCGGCCGTGCCGACAGGGCTTCTCGTCGTCGGTGCCGATGACGCGTCACTGGCCCTGCTGCGGGTTCCGATGGCAACCCTGGCTGGTTCCGCGACGCTTGCGCTGGATCGGGTCAGGCTCAATCGCGAAGTGATCGCCAATGCCAGCGAGCGCTACTTTCGTGCGCTGGTCCACAACACCGCTGATGTCATCTTTGTCCTCGACGACAACGACCGGGTCCGCTACGCCAGCCCGTCGGCCGCGACCATCTTCGGCGATCGTGATCTGCGCGGTCTGGTTCTGCCCGACCTGGTCGACAATCAGGACGAAGCCCGCCGGCTGCTCAGCCGATCACTTGGCCAGACCGGCGATTCAGACTCGTCAGCTGGACGGGCCCGGGTGGCCCGGGACTGGAGTGTGCACACCGGCAGCGGCCAGCCTGCGCTGGTTGACGTCTCCTACCGTGACCTACGCACGGATCCTTCGGTCCGCGGCCGGGTGGTCACCTTGCGTGATGTCACCGAGCAGCGGCGACTCGAGCGGGAGCTGACCCAGCAGGCCCTCCACGATCCACTCACCGGCCTACCCAACCGGGTGCTCTTCCTCCGCCAGGTGGCCCAGGCCGTCTCCGCGGCAGCATCCCGCGGAACCACGACCGGAGTCCTCCTGCTGGACCTGGATGAGTTCAAACTCATCAATGACACGCTCGGTCACGACGCCGGCGACGCCTACCTCGTCGACGTTGGGCAGCGCATGCTGAAGGCCGGTTCACCACACAGCGTCGCCGCCCGACTCGGTGGCGACGAGTTTGCGGTCCTCATGACCGATTCCTCGGACGCCGCCGTTGCCGGCGTCGCCGCCAGCTTGATCGAAGCACTCAGTCAGCCGATCCGCGTGGCCGGTCAACTGGTGACCTGCGGAGTCAGCGTCGGCGTCGCCACCACGACCAACCAGATCGCCAGCCAGGAGCTGATGCACCAAGCCGACCTGGCGCTGTATGCCGCCAAGCAGGCGGGCAAGGGTTGCTGGCGGCACTATGAGTCATCGATGTACACCAACACCCTGCGCCGGCTGGAGCTTCGCTCCTCGCTGGAGAGGGCACTCGCCGAGGGCGAGCTGAGCATCGAGTACCAGCCGATCGTGACCGTCGTCGACGGCGAGGTGGTCGGATACGAGGCGCTGCTGCGCTGGCGGCACCCCACCCGTGGATGCTTAGCGTCAGCCGAGTTCATCGAGGTCGCCGAGGATTCCGGGCTCATCGTGCCGATCGGAGAATGGGTGTTGCGCCGGGCGGTGTCCGCCGCTGCGAATTGGGCCGCCGCGTCGGATCCGGCTCCCTACGTCAGCGTCAACATCTCCACCCGCCAGTTCCAGGCCGCGGGGTTCGTTGGCGGAGTCCGCGACGTGCTGGCCACGGCCAACCTGCCGGCTAACCGGCTCATGCTGGAGGTCACGGAGAGCCTGCTGCTCCGGGAGGGCGACCGGGTCCGGCAGGAACTGGGTCAGCTGCGGCAGATGGGCGTACGGATAGCGATCGACGACTTCGGCACCGGCTATTCGGCACTGAGCCACCTGCGCCTGATGCCACTGGATATGATCAAGATTGACCGTTCCGTCATCGCGGCCATCACCACATCCAATCAACAGCGCGTGCTCTTCGACGGAATCGTGAACCTCGCGCACACGCTGGGGCTGGCCGTGGTCGCCGAAGGAATCGAGACCGCCGCCGAGCGGGATCTCGCTCGGCGGGCCGGCTGTGCCTACGGTCAGGGCTACTTCTACGCCCACCCGATGCCGGAGCCCGCTATGCCGGGCCGCGTGTCCGGCTAGTTTCGGGTGGGCGCGGACGGACTTTCGGCCCTAGTCGAGCAGACCGGCCAGGCCAACCGTGAGGGGATGGCCATGCACTCAGGCATCGCCGGCCGATCGTCTGGCGAGTTGGACGCCGTCCAGCCATGGGCGTCCACGCGTGAGCGCTATCTGGACAACCTCAAGGTGATCCTGATCGCGGCGATCATCGCCATGCACGCCGTCCTCGGCTATGCATCGATCGTCGAGGTCTGGTCGTATACGAGCGTCCGCGAGGTCACGCTCGCGACCGTGACCCAGATCGTCCTCTTCGTGCTCGTGTCGCCGCTCGGGCTAATCCTCATCGCCCTGCTGTTCCTGATCGCCGGTCTGCTGGCCCGGCAGTCGCTGCACCGCAAAGGCATCCCCGCATATGTCCGGGCCCGGTTGCTGCGTCTCGGCCTGCCGTTCGTTCTTTACGTGCTGGTGATACAGCCAGCCCTCATGTACGGGCTCGAGCACCCGCTGGGCGCCGCGCCCGGCACCTACTGGCGGGAGTTCCTCGGCGCGGAGAACCAGCTCGACACCGGGCCGCTGTGGTTCGTCGGCGTGCTCCTGATCTTCTCCCTCGGCTACGCGGGCTGGGTCGGCCTCCAGGGCGACCGGACCACACGCCCACCGAAAGAGATCACCGCCCGACGCCTCATCCTGGTTACGGCTGCGGTCGCCATCACCTCGTTCCTGGTGCGCCTGATCTACCCGTACGGCGGCGACAGCGGCTTTGCCGACCTCAACCTGTGGCAATGGCCCACTTGCGTGGTCATGTTCGGTCTCGGCATCGCCGCCTCCCGGCGCGGCTGGCTCGCGGCCGTACCCGCTCGGCTGGATCGGCACTGCCAGATCATCACCGGCGCAGCCGCGCTGGCGATGGCGTCCTTCCTGTTCCTGGCCGGCGCGCTGGACAAGGTCGACGAGGCGATCGGCGGCTGGGGCTGGATGGCCGCGGTGTTCGCGGTCATCGAGTGCACGTTGTCGGTGTACGGGTCGGTCTGGCTGCTCGCAACCGCGCAGCGCCGTCTGCGCCGGCCCATCCCCCAGGGAGCGCTCTTGGGCCGCAGTGCCTACGGGGCTTTCGTGGTCCAGACGGCGGTCCTGCTCGGACTCGCCGTCGCCCTCCGGCCCGTACCGTTGCCGGCCGAGATCAAGGCAGTCTTCGTGGCAGCCGGCGGCGTCACCGGCTCGTTCGCGCTCGCCGGGTTCCTGATCCGCCGCGTGCCAGGGGTGGCGCGCGTGCTGTAACCGATGCCGGCGTGAGGGGTGGTCGATGAAACGGACGAGAACACAACGCCCACGTGGGCACTCAAGGCGGT
>JBLNGJ010000397.1:0-3387 GCA_050264675.1 Micromonosporaceae bacterium | reverse complement strand
GCCCCTCGTGGGCGCGGCCCGCCCCTCGTGGGCGCGGCCCGCCCCTCGTGGGCGCGGCCCGCCCCTCGTGGGCGCGCCCCGCCCCTTGTGGGCGCGGCCCGCCCCTTGTGGGCGCGGCCCGCCCCTTGTGGGCGCGGCCCGCCCCTCGGGGGCGCGGCCCGCCCTTGTGGGCGCGGCCCGGTAGCGTGGGCGCGCCCGGAGGGCGGCACTTTCCTTGAAACTGTCCCTACGTCCTCGACCGGGGCGGCATCTTCCTGAAAAGTGCCCCGGGAGTGGCCGGCGAGAGATCAGCTCTGCTGTTCGCCTTCGGGACGCTGGCGCCAGCGTTCCTCGAGCCGATCGACGATCGAGGAGCGGCGCGGGTTTCCGGCCTGGCGGGTGGCCCGCCCGCCCACGGCACGCAGCTCGGGATGGCGCGCCCGGCGAAACGCCTGGATACCTAGGGCCGCGGAGCCCAGCATGAGCACGAACCCGGCCACGCCGATGAGGGCGTTCTTGCCGGCCACGCCGAAGATCAACACGGCTAGGCCGAGTAACACCGCGATGGCAGCGAGAATGATCCGCCGGCGCGCGTGGAAGCGCGGATCGGTGGAGCGTACCGCCGAGGCGAACTTGGGATCCTCGGCCAGCGACCGCTCGATCTGCTCGAACAGCCGCTGCTCGTGTTCGGACAGCGGCACTTCGCCCCTCCCGGCCATCGCCACCGGCACCGAAATCGGCCGGCAGACCGTCTGCAGCCGGTCGGCTGCATAGGGCAAGTCTACGAGCGGCGCAGCGGGTCGGAAAGCGGATCGAACTTCAGTTCTCGGGAGTCTGTTCGATCTGCGGCTCGCCACGCCGCAACAGGCTCGCCGGACCGACCGCGCCGGCGCCGAACCGGGCCGCCGCCGCGTCGCTGGCGCGCTCCGCGTCCCGCCAGCCGCGCTCCCGTTCGCCGAGGGTCAGTTGCCGCGGCGCGTCATCGCCCACGAGCAGGCCCTCGGCGCGTACGCCGAGCAGGCGGATCCGCTCGCCCGGGCCAGCCGTGGTGAACAGCGACCACGCCACGTCGAAGATCTCCCGGGCCACGTCGGTGGGCGCGTCCAGCGTCCGGGACCGGGACAGCGTGCTGAAGTCGGCCAGCCGGATCTTCACGGCGATGGTGCGGCCGACGTAGCCGGCGGCACGCAGCCGCGAGGCCACCCGGCCGGAGAGCGCGAGCAGCGTCCGCCGGATCACGGCGCGGTCGGCCACATCCTCGTCGTAGGTGGTCTCGGCGCTGATCGACTTCTCGGCCCGCTCCGGTTCCACCGGGCGCGGGTCACGTGCCCAGGCGAGCTCGTGCAGCTGGGTTGCGGCGGCCTCGCCGAGCGCGTGCCGCAGCAGGCCGGGCGGCGCGTGCGCGACCGCGCCGACGGTGTTCAGCCCGAGCCGCCGCAGCGCTTCGGCGGTACGGTCGCCGACGCCCCACAGCGCGGCCACCGGCAGCGGATGCAGGAACTCCAGCGAGCGCGGCGCCGGCACCAGCAGCAACCCGTCCGGCTTGGCCCGGGTCGAGGCGAGCTTGGCCAGGAACTTGCTCGCGGCCACCCCGACCGAGCAGGTCAGCTGCTGTTCCGCGACCATCTGGGCGCGGATCTGCGCGGCGATGGCCGCGGGTGGGCCGAGCCGACGCACCGCCCCGGTCACATCGAGGAACGCCTCGTCGAGCGAGAGCGGCTCGACCAACGGGGTCACCGCACGGAAGATCGCCATGGCGGCTCGGGAGGCCTCGGCGTAGGCGGCGAAGTCCGGCGGCAGGAACACCGCAGCCGGGCAGCGGCGGCGGGCCTGCCCGGTCGGCATGGCACTGCGTACGCCGTAACGGCGGGCCTCGTAGCTGGCCGAGCTGACCACACCGCGAGGTCCGGTGCCGCCGACCACGACCGGCTGACCGCGAAGCTCCGGCCGGCGCCGCACCTCCACCGAGGCGTAGAAGGCGTCCATGTCCACGTGCAGGATCGGGCAACTGGAGTCGTCGCCGTCCGGCCCGACCGTAAACTCGGTTTCTCCCGCAAGCTTCGAGAAACCGTTTTCGGCCATCGGCCCGCGCGGCAGCTGTTGGCTGCGGCCCACACCGGCAGGTTAGCCCCGGGCGACCAGTAACGGGATCACCATCTCCACCGGCGTGGCCGAGCCGTGAAACGCCACCAGCTGGCCCACCCGGGCCGGCTCGGAACGCGACGCGAAGACGGCATAGTGGTCGTGGCAGGCCACCACCACGTCACCGACCCGGGCCAGGTGCTCCTCGGGCACTGCGCCGAACCAGCCGGCCGCGACCGCCTCGGCCCGGGTCACGGTCCAGGCGGCGTCGCCGAGCACGCCCCGCCAGGCCTCGACCACGTCGGCCTCGGCGCCGGGGTGCACATGCAGGTAGCGCACCCGCGGCTCGCCGGCGACCAGGCGCAGCCCGGCCCGCAGCCGCGGGTCGGCATCGATGTCGATGCGCTGCTCGGCCGGCACGTCCAGCTGGCCATGGTCGGCCGTGACGACGAGCGCCGACCCGGCCGGCAGGCCGTCGATGAGGCGGGTGAGCAGGCGGTCGACCTCGATCACCGCGGCCCGCCAGGCCGGCGAGTCCACGCCGTAGACATGACCGGCCAGGTCGAGGTCGGGATGGTAGCCGTAGACCAGCCCGGGTCCATCGGCCTCGGCCAGCGCCGCGAGCATCTCGGCGGCGAGCGCGTCGACGTCGGCGACACCGCGGTAGGTGCCGCCCCGGTAGGCGGCCCGGGTGAGCCCGCTGCCGTCGAACTCGCCGCGACTGACCACGGTGGCCGTCACGCCGGCCGCGACCGCCCGCTCGAACTGGGTCGGCACCGGCTGCCATTGGTACGGGTCGGGGTCGCCCCACCAGTCGATGTGGTTGAGCACCCGGTCGGTGCCCGGCACGTTGAGCGTGAAGCCCAACACACCGTGCTGCCCGACGACCGCTCCCGTGCCGAGGCTCACCAGGCTGGTCGGCGTGGTGGTGGGGAAGCCGGCGGTGATGGCGCGGGCGCTGGCACCGGGCAGTCGCGCGGCCGCGAGGTCGGTCAGGGTCGGTGCGTGCGGCGCGGCCAGCGGCAGCAGGTGATGCCCGAGGCCATCGACGAGCAGCACCGCCACCCGGGTCACGTCGGCCAGCGCGCCGGTGGCCAGCCCGAGCGGGTCGGCCGACCCGGGCAGGCCGAGCGCGGCGAGCACCCCGGGCAGCACATCGGAGAGGCTGGCCTGCCCGTAGCGGGGATGCACCACGGCCAGCCGGTCTGGTTCGCCGGCACCTGGTTCGCTCATGGTCGCCGGGCCAGCAGGTGCAGCTGAGTGGCGATGTCCCGGTACGGGGCCCGGCCGGCGCTGGCAAGCTCGAACGCGACCAACGCGTCCGGG
>JBLNGJ010000396.1:0-3686 GCA_050264675.1 Micromonosporaceae bacterium | reverse complement strand
GGTTGGCGAGGCCCTTCGCCTCTCCCAGCTTCACCCCCTGGACCGGGTCGCCGAAGGTCAGGTCGAACGCGGTGATGGTCAGTCCATTGAGGGCGTTCGTGAAGGCGGCGCCGGACATCGGCTCGGCCGGATGGAGGCGGACGATGATCAGGTCGGGCATGGGCGCGAGCCCCCTCAGATATGGACGTTTGCTCGGTCCGCCGGATGCACGGCTCGCCCTCACTGGCCGGCGGTGAAGCGAGCACCGCCGGCATTAGCACGTAGGGTCAGCCGAGCCTGAACCTAAGTCAAGCAAAGGGCGGATTTTGTACATTCCCAATGGCAGACAACGAGAAGAGGCCGTCACGAGGCACGGCTGAACGTGATCACAAGGAGTACAGGTCGCGCCGCCGCCCGCCGGAATCGCCCACAAAGGACGATAGACGGCCACTGTGGACGGCGGTCGGTCAATCGCGCTCGGGGCTGGGCGCCGGGTCGGGCTCCGGGCCGGGCTCGTTGGCGGGCTCGGTGGCGGGCTGTGTGGCGCCGAGAAGCCTGAGGAGCAGACGCGGTTCACCGGGCCAGGCCTCGAGCAGCGCCTGGCGAGGCACGCGGCGGGCCGCGTACCGCAGGGCCAGCGCGACGACCACGACGTCATCGAGTGGACCTATCACCGGCAGGAACTCGGGGATCAGGTCGATCGGGCTGGCCACCCACAAGCCGGCCACCACGATGGCCACCTTTGCGCGTCGCGGCACCCTCGGATCCCTGGCTAACCGGCGGACCGCGGTCAGGCAGTCTGGCAGGAACCGGGCCAGATCGCGGGCCAGGCCGGGCGGGAGCCGGCGGGCCAGCAGCAGGAGCGCCGCCCACGTGGCGAGCAGGCACCCGAGCGCCACGGCGAGCACCCACAGCCACCGGGCCATGGGCCCACTGTATTGGTGTCGGAAAGCCGTCAGCTCGCCGAGAGGGGGTGCTGTTTCATTGCTACGCAGGGCGAAAGCGCATAGCCGCAACAAACCGGCCGGAGCGGGGCGCGAAAGATTGGGCATGGTTGATCCGACTGCGTGGGAATTCGTCCGGGATTCGTAGCGAGCGCCGGCCTGGCTGGCACCAACACACCGATACGTGGGACGATTTCCCGCCCGATCCGGGCGTGGTAGCTTGCCGTCCGCGGGGCCGACCGCCGTTCGATCCAGTCCGGTCCCGGGGGGCCATCCGCTTACGAACGTGGAGGAAGATCTTGGAGCGAAGGAGACTGGGAGCAGCCTCGCTGCTCTCGCGCATTGCCCTGGTCGGCGCCGCCACGGTCGTGGCCTTAGCGATCGGATCGCCGGCCTGGGCGAATAGCACCATCGACATCAACCCCGGCAACGTGGCGGACGGCGGGACGACTGCGGCCGACTTCGATAACCACGAGTGCAATGCAAACCAGGGCGGCGGTCCGTACGCGACCCAGGATGTCTGGGTCTTCAACCTGCCGAATCAGGGCGCGACCAGCCTTGGCGAATTCATCTCGATTACCGCCCACTTCGAAGGTCAGGCCGACCAGGAGATCAACACCACCGACGACCCGGGCAACTTCAACACCGGCGACCCGGGTACGTCCAAGGCCTGGATCCTGACCCCGGCCGGCTGGAAGTTGACCGGCGCCGAGGCTGTGATCAGCGACCCTAGCGATGTCGCCACCGAGCAGACCTTCTTCGTGCTGACCCACACCTGCCCGGCGGACCCCCAGGCGACGACGCCGCCGCCGCCGACAACGACGCCGCCGGTCCGCACGACCGACCCGGGTACGCCCAGCGGTGGCGTGAATAGCGGTGGTGGCGGCAGCCAGTCCAACGCTGGCCTCGTGTGGGGCGTTACCGCGCTGGTCGTTGCGGCCGCCGGTGGTGGCGTCCTCTTCCTGGCCTGGCGTCGTCGGAACAGTGCCTGAGCATCGCCGTTCCTCACCATGGGCCTGGCTCGACGTAGTCCGGTCCTGGCTCAAGGTAGTTGGGCGTGACCGCCGGGTGGCGTTCGGAGCCGGCTGGCTAGCCATAGCTCTGATCGCCAGCTGGGGAGCGTTGCAGGTGGGGCGGGCGGTGACTCATCCGTCCGCCCCACCGGCGCCCCTACCGGAGCCGGTGGTCGGCTCGACCTCGGCCCCGGCGGTGGCCGCGGCCGGCCTGGACCGTTCCCGGCCCGTGAAGATCTCCATCCCGAGGATCAAGCTGCTGGCCTGGGTCGATGAGATCGGGCTGGCGCCCAACGGGGCATTGGAAGAACAGTCGTTCTCCACCGCCAGCCACGCCGCCTGGTACGCGGGAGGCCCGTCACCGGGCGAGGTCGGCCCAGCCATCATCACCGGTCACGTGGACACGAAGGACAGCATCGCCGTCTTCTTCTACCTCAGCCGGTTGCGACCCGGCGACGATGTGGTCATCACCCGCGCGGACAACCGCAAACTGACCTTCACCGTCGACTGGCTGGGCTCGTTCCCCAAGGCGCAGTTCCCCAGCGACCTGGTCTACGGGTCGACGGCTTACCCGGCATTGCGGTTGATCACCTGTGGCGGGCAGTTCGACCGGAAGACGCTGTCCTACCCGGACAACATCGTGGTCTTCGCGCACCTGGCCGACGAGACCTGAGCCACCAGGTCGTCTCCGGCAGGTTCGTCCCACTCGACGAACGGGTTCGAGCTGGAATCCGCGCGTCTGACCGCGGCCTCGCCCGCTCGCGCCCACCGGCCTCGCTCGCTCGCGCCCACCGGCCTCGCCCGCTCGCGCCACCTACCCCGCCCGGGCCTGGGACCGGGCAGGATTCAGGAACGAGCCCTCACCTGGCTCAATGTGGTGGCAGATTCCTGAAAACTGCCCGTGTGAGGGTCGTCCGCACCACACCGGACGGTCAGCTCAGGGGACGAACTGCTCTTCGATCTTGGTCACCTTGTTGTGCTCGACGGTGAGCCAGTACGGGTTGTAGGACAACCGTTTGTCGCCGGCGTCGGCGGGTGCCGTGTCGGCCAGGTGCGCCGGCAGCGCGGCCAGGGTGATCGTCTTGTCGCTGACCCCACCGCCGGACATGTCGGCGATGACGACCGTAACCGGGTCGGTGATGTCCATCGTGCGCAGCTTCGGGTTCTGGTTGACGATGAAGTAGTCGTTCGGCGGCCCGTCCGGCTCGTCAGGATGGGCGGCGATCCACGCCTTCTTGGCCTCTTCGCCGGTGAGGAACTGGATGAGGTCGAAGGTCAGCTTCCGTCCGGAAACGTCGAGCCCGGTCAGGTAGACCGGGTGCCGGCCATCGGCCAGCACGGGCGCCGCCCCCGAGCCCTCTTCGCTACCGACCGAAGGGCTCGCCACCGGCGTCGTCGCCTCGCCGGTCGGTGGGGCCGCCGTACCGCCGGCCTTCTTGGCACAACCACCGGCGGCGAGCAGGCCGACGACGGCAACGACGACGAGCCCGGTCCGGCCCGGCCGGCGCCGGGTCGTCCGAGCGGCCGACATTTCGATCATGGTGTGTCCCACCTTGATACCTCCCGCTCACCCTGTCGGTCCGCTGGCCGGACTGCCCTTCGGCCCGGTCGTGCTACTGACCGGGGCCGGTCGTCTGGCCTGACGATCTCGCCGCCGCTGACAGTGGCATAGCCGGAGCAGCCGCGCCATTGCCGTACGGCTTGTTGTCGGCCAACCAGTCGTCTTCCCGACGATGGCCGGGGGGGGGGG
>JBLNGJ010000395.1:0-2562 GCA_050264675.1 Micromonosporaceae bacterium | reverse complement strand
ATGGCCCGGGCCCGCGGCCGGAGCACCCGCTTCGGGGCGGTGTTCGACTCGACCATGGACCGGGTCGCCGACGGGGCCGTGTTCGGGGCGCTCGTGTGGTGGCTCGCGACGAGTGGGCAGCGGCTGCTCGCGGCGATCGCGCTCGTGTGCCTCGTCGGCCCGCAGATCGTCTCCTATGTGAAGGCGCGCGCCGAAGCGGCGGGGTTCACCTGCGACGTGGGGGTCGCCGAGCGGATGGAGCGGCTGATCCTCGTCGGAATCGGCGCCCTGCTCACCGGTTTCGGGGTTGACTGGGGCCTCGGTGCGGCACTCTGGATCCTCGCCGTGCTCTCCGTGGTGACCGCCGGGCAGCGCATCTGGCACGTGCGGAGCCAGGAGCTGCGGGCGGAGGCGGCGCGATGATCGCCGACGCGCTCTCCTCAGCGGAGGCGACAGCATGACGGTGAAGTTGCGTGACCTGAGCGGTATCGCCGCGGACTGGGGATACGCGACCGGATGGCGCATTGTGCGGGCCTTGCCGAAGCCGGCGGCGTGGGCGCTGTTCCGGCGGGCGGCCGACCGGGCGGCTCGGCGGCGCGGTCCCGCCACCCAGCGGCTGGAGCGCAACCTGCGCCAGGTGGTCGGTCCGGAGATCTCCGAGGACGAGCTGCGCCTCCTCGTCCGGGACGGCCTGCGATCGTATGCGCGCTACTGGCTCGAGGCCTTCCGGCTGCCCACCCTGTCCCGAGCCGAGATCCTGCGTGGGTTCCGTCTGGAGCGGGACCACCTGCTCGGCGAGGCGGTCACGTCGGGCACCGGCTGCGTGGTGGCGTTGCCACACGCGGGCAACTGGGACGCCGCCGGCGCGTACGCGGTGGCCAACGGCTGGCCCGTGACCACGGTGGCGGAGCGGCTGCGCCCCGAGAGCCTCTACCGGCGGTTCCTCGAGTACCGCGAGAGGCTCGGCATGGAGATCATTCCCACCGCGGGTGGTAACCGTGCCCCGATTGACGTGCTCGAAGAACGGGTACGAGCGGGTCACATCGTGCCCTTGCTCGCCGACCGCGACCTGTCAGCCCGGGGTGTCGAGGTGACGTTCTTCGGCGGCCGTACCCGCATGCCGGCCGGCCCGGCCCTGCTCGCCCTCCGGACCGGCGCACCTCTGTATGTGGTGTCGCTCTGGTATGAGGGTGACTTCCCGTGCGGTTATGTCGGCGGCCCGCTTCCGGTGCCCGGTCCGGAGACTGGAACCCTCGACATCCGCGTCCGCGTGCTCACCCAGTCGATCGCGGACGCGCTCGGCGAAGGGATCGCCAAGCACCCGGCCGACTGGCACATGCTGCAGAAGCTCTGGCTCGACGACCGGGCTCCGGGCGACGACGCCGGCCGGACGGGGTGAGGGCATGCGGATCGGGATCGTCTGCCCGTACTCGTTCGAGGTGCCCGGGGGTGTGCAGCGCCACGTCAACGACCTCGCCGAGACCCTGATCGGGCTGGGGCACCAGGTCAGCGTCCTGGCCCCGGCCGAGGACGACGCGACCCTGCCCCCGTTCGTGGTGGCGGCCGGCCGGGCCGTGCCGGTGCGCTACAACGGCTCGGTCGCGCGGCTCGCGTTCGGACCACTCTCGGCGGCCCGGGTGCGGCGGTGGCTCGGCGCCGGCGAGTTCGACGTGCTGCACGTGCACGAGCCGGTCACGCCGAGCCTGTCGATGCTCGCCGTCCTGTCGGCCCGGGACGAACCGGTCGTCGCGACATTCCACACGGCCATGACCCGCTCCCGCGCGATGCATGCCGCCTCGGGCATGCTGCAGCTCGTCCTGGAAAAGATCACCGCGCGGATCGCGGTCAGCGCCCTGGCCCGCCGGGTGCAGGTCGAGCACCTCGACGGCGGGGCGGTGGAGATCCCGAACGGCGTCGTCGTCGCGCGCTACGCGACCGCGCAGCCGCTGCCAGGCTGGCCGGGGGACGGAGGCGCGATCGGGTTCCTGGGCCGGTTCACCGAGCCGCGCAAGGGCTTCCCAGTGCTGCTCGACGCGTTCGACCGCATCGCCGACGGGCACCCGGGGCTGCGGCTGCTGGTGGCCGGACATGGCGATCAGGCTGAGGTGCTCGCCGGCGTCCGCCCCGAGGTCGCCACCCGGATCACGTTCCTGGGGCTGATCCCTGAGCTGGCGAAGGCGCGCATGCTGCGAAGCGTCGATGTCTATGTCGCGCCCAACACGGGCGGCGAGTCGTTCGGCATGATCCTCACCGAGGCCATGGCGGCCGGCACCCCCGTGGTGGCGAGCGACCTCGACGCGTTCAAACGGGTGCTCGACGGCGGGCGCGCCGGCGAGCTGTTCGGCAACGGCGACAGCGTGGCCCTGGCGGAGACGCTCGCCGGGCTGATGAATGACCCGGACCGCCGACGGCACCTGGCCGACCGCGGACGGGAGACGGTGGCCGGGCTCGACTGGTCGATCGTGGCGCAGCGCGTACTCGAGGTCTACACATCGGCCATCGAGGCGACCCCGCGGACCGCGCGGGACCAACAAGGCTCGGTCCCGCCCTAGCGTCACACATCGTGTCCGCGTCCTAGCGCCA
>JBLNGJ010000394.1:0-5497 GCA_050264675.1 Micromonosporaceae bacterium | reverse complement strand
GGGCCCCGAGCCGGTGCCGCCGGCGCCCCCCGTACCACCGGCACCACCACCCTCACCGTTCCCGGCACCCCCCGGCCCGGTGCCGCCCCCGCCGGTGATCGGTCAAGCCGCCCCGGTCGGGCCCTACCAGGGCGGCCGGTACGTGCGCCCCGACTGGCGCACCACGCTCGCCCCGCCCACCCGCACCACCGGGAATGTCTACGGTGGACCGACCGGACTGCCGACGAGCGCGAATGTCGACGCTCCGCTGGACCTGTCCGGATCGTTGACCGGGCAGATCCTCTCCCGGGGGCAAGCGCCGAGCCAAGGCGACGAGCAGCGGGTCGGTACCCGCCGGGTCGTGCTGATCCTGACGGTGGTGCTGGCCATCGTGGTTGGCCTGGGCACGATGGTCGCCTTCTTCGCCGGCGACATCATCAGCGCACTCGTCAGCGGCGCCGGCAGCTGACCTACCCGGCCGCGGCCACTACCTCATGATCGACTATTGGAGTGGGGCGAGGCGACGGGCTCGGCGACGCTGGCCGGCCCGGCCGGTGGCCAGGATGAGCCTGGCCATCCGCAGCGACAGCCGCGGGAACGTGTCAAACAGCCGCACCTGTGCACCACGCCAACGCGGGATCGCCACCACCGGACGGGGGCGCCGGAGCAGGCTCGTCACCCGGGCCGCGACCTGTTCCGGGCTCAGCAGCGGGCCGGTGAACGAGACGGCCGCACCATCGTCGGTGAGCTTGTCGGCGAGCATGGGTGTCCAGATGCCGGCCGGGCAGATGCAGGAGACATGCACGCCCCGCTCGCCGGCGGCGCGCAGCTCGGCCAATGCGCCGACACTGAACGCCAGCAACGCGTGCTTGCTCGCCCCGTACACGCTCTCGCCCGGCGTCGCGACCAACCCGGCGAGTGAGACCACGTTGACGACATGGCCACGCCTGGCCGGCCGCATCAGCTCCAGCGCGGCGAGTGTGCCGTTGATGCCGCCGAGCGCGTTGACCTCCATCACCCGCCGGCGGGTGCCCTCGTCATGGGACCAGACCGGACCGGTGGCGAGGACACCGGCGTTGTTGACCCACACCGCGAGCCCACCCGCCCGCTCCGCGGCTCGGGCGGCCACCGAACGGCACGCCTCCTCGTACCGCACGTCCAGCCGGGCCGACCAACCACCCAGCGGCTCGGCCGCCGCCTGCACCGCCTCGGCTTCGACATCGGTGAGCAGCACCGCGTAGCCGGCCCGGTGCAGCGCGGTCGCGATGGCGAGCCCAAGCCCACGGGCCGCACCGGTCACCACCGCCGCGCCCAACCTCATGGCAGTTCGGCGATCGGCGGCGGGCGGCCTTCCCATTTCGTGGAGAGCGCGACGGTGGTGCGGGTGGCGGCGACGCCGGGGATGCGAGTCAGCTGCAGGATGACCCGTTCGAGCTCGGCGATCGTGGCCACCCGGACCTTGAGCAGGAAAGACTCGCTGCCGGCCAGGAAGTAGCAGGACTCGATGTCGGGCAGCTCCGACATGGCCGCGACGATGTCTTCGATCTCGCTGTCGGCGGCCTGAACGATGCCGATGAACGCGGTCACCCCGAGGCCTACCGCGTCCGGGTCGACCGCGGCCCGGTAGGCGACAATCACGCCGGAGGATTCGAGTTTGCCGACCCGCTCGTGCACCGCCGGTCCGGAGAGCCCGATCTGACGCGCGAGCTCGGCGTAGGAGAGCCGGCCGTTGCTGCGCAGCAGATCGACGATGCGCCGATCGGTGGAGTCCACGGATTGACCCTAGCCGTGGTGGGGAACCTTGGTGGGGAAGGTCCGATGCGCCCGGCACCGCGGCTTACCAAAGGCCCCCAAGTGCGCGCGAATACGTGGTTGTCCGGACATGACGGGCCGCCGGTGCTGTAATGGGCGTACGTCCCAACGAAGTCTCTGGCCGGTTGCCAGTGCGCGGGCCGGGGATCTCGTCGACGTGAGGAGGGGGTCGTGGACACTGGAGATCGTCTCCTGACGCCTGGCGAGGTGGCCGCGCTGTTCCGGGTCGATCCCAAGACCGTCACCCGGTGGGCTGCGGCGGGGCGCATCAGCAGCATCCGTACGCCAGGAGGCCACCGCCGATTCCGCGAGTCCGAAGTCCGAGCGCTGCTCGAGGGCGAAGCCGACGAGAGCGGCCAGGCCGAGCCGAACGGGCACCGCGGTCGCGCCCGCTGAGCACCGAGCCCGGACCACCGGGCCGCCGGCGCCTCAGGCCCGGTGGGACGCGACGGACCCGGTCCACCGCGCGAACAGGGCGTGCGGCACGCCGAGCGCGTCCAGCACCTTCCCCGCCACGAAATCCACCAGCTGCTCGGCGCTGGCCCGAGCCCCGGCCGCGTAGAAACCCGGGCTCGCCGGCAGCACCACGGCGCCCGCGTCATGCAGGGCCAGCAGGTGCTCGAGGTGGCTACGGGTCACCGGTGTCTCGCGAGGCACCACGACGACCGTGCGGCGCTCCTTGAGGTTCACCTCGGCCGCCCGTTGCAGCAGGTCCTTCGACAACCCGACGGCGATGCCGGCGCAGGCCGCCGTGCTGGCCGGCACCACGACCATTCCCCGGGCCGGATAGGAGCCCGACGACGGACCACCGGCGAGATCACCGGCCGGCCAGTAGACCAGGTCGGCCGCGGCCAGGTCGGCCGCCGGCCCGAGCCAGGCGGCCAGGTCGTCCTTCCAGTGCGCATCGCGGAACGGTTGACCGGTCTCGTCCAGGATCGTCAGCCGGGCCGCCCGCGACACCAGTAGGTCGACCGCGCACCCGGCCGCGAACAGTCCACGCAGGACAGTGGCGGCGTAGGGCGTACCGGAGGCCCCGGTCACCCCGACGATCCACGGCGTACGCATGCCTCGACCGTACCCTCAGGCTCGCAGGCCGAGCCGGATCCCCAGGTCGGCCAGGGCAAACAGGAACAGCGCGATGCCGACGAACCCGTTCGCGGTGAAGAAGGCGCGGTTGACCCGGGAGAGATCGTCCGGCCGCACGATGGCGTGCTCGTAGACGAAGGCGGACGCGGTGAGCACCAGCCCGATCCACCACAGCCAGCCCAGGCCCACGAGCGCGCCGAACCACCCGAAGGCGACGAACGTCGCGACGTGTACAGCGCTGGACAGGCGCAGCGCAAACGGCACCCCGAACCGGGCCGGCACGCTGTGCACGCCGATGGCCCGGTCGACCTCGGCATCCTGGCAGGCGTAGATGAGATCGAAGCCGCCGATCCACAACCCGACCGCGGCACCGAGCACCCAGGCCGGGCCGCTGCCGGCGAGGGTGCCGGTGACGGCGAGCCAAGCGCCGACCGGCGCGGTCGCCTGGGCCAGGGCGAGGATGGCGTGCGGCCAGTCGGTGAAGCGCTTGGCGTACGGGTAGACCACGAGCGGCGCCACCGCGAGCGGCGCGAGCACGAGGCAGAGCCAGTTGAGCGCGGCCGCGGCGACGAGGAAGACGACGAGCGCGAGGGCCGCCCCGGTCCAGGCCGTGCGCAGGCTCACCGCCCCGGTGACGAGCTCCCGGTGGGCGGTTCGGGGGTTACGCGCGTCGATATGCCGGTCGATGATGCGGTTGGCCGCCATGGCGAACGTGCGCCCGCTCACCATGGCCACCGTGATCAGGGCGAGCACGCCCCAGTCGACGCGTCCACCATGGTGGGTCATCGCGGTCAGTGCGGAGACGTAGGCGAAGGGCAGCGCGAAGACCGAGTGCTCGATGGTGACCAGGCGCAGGAACGCCCGACCGCCGGCGGCGAGCGTGCCCGTACTCACCCGGTGTCCTTTCGTTCGCGACTGCGTTCGCGCTCGCTCACGCTGAAAACCCGTATTCCCGCCAGCGCTGGTCGACCCGCGCGACCACGTCGGGTGCCATCACGGCCGGCTCCGGCCAGCCCCGCGGGTAGCCCTCGGTGGGCAGCTTACGGGTGGCGTCGATGCCGGCCTTGCCGCCCCAGAACTGTTGGTACGACGCATGGTCGAGGTGGTCGACCGGGCCGCTGGTGAGCAGGAGGTCATGCGCGTAGTCGACGTTGCCGAAGGCCCGGAACGCCACGTCGGCGTAGTCGGCGACGTCGCAGTCGTCGTCGACCACCACGATGAGCTTGGTCAGCGAGAGCAGATGCGCGCCCCAGATCGCGTTCATCACCTTCTGCGCCTGCTTCGGGTAGCGCTTGCGGATCGACACGATCAGGCAGTTGTGGAACACCCCGGGTTCGGGCATCGAGATGTCCACGATGTCGGGGATCATCATGCGGATCAGCGGCAGGAAGATCCGTTCGGTGGCGTGCCCGATCGGCCCGTCCTCCTGCGGCGGCTTGGACGTCACGATGGAGTGGTAGACCGGGTCGCGCTGGGTCGTCAGGCATTGCACGTGCAGCACCGGGAACGGCTCGACCGGAGTGTAGAAGCCGGTGTGGTCACCGAAGGGGCCCTCGGGTGCCCGCTCGCCCGGTTCCACGTACCCCTCGAGCACCACCTGGGCGTGCGCCGGCACCTGCAGCGGCACGGTCAGGCAGTCGACCAGCTCGACCCGCTCGCCGCGGAGAAACCCAGCGAAGAGGTATTCGTCGATGTCGCCGGGCAGCGGGGCCGAGGCGGCATAGCTGACCACCGGGTCGCAGCCGAACGCGATCGCCACCGGCAGCCGCTCCCCCAGCCGCTCGGCGACGGCGTGATGCGCGGTCGAGTCCTTGTGGATCTGCCAGTGCATGCCCACCGACCGCGGGCCGTGCTGCTGCAGCCGGTAGAGGCCGAGGTTGCGCTTTCCGGTCTGCGGATCCTTGGTGTGGGTCAGCCCGTAGTTGTGGAAGACGCCGCCGTCGCCAGGCCAGGTCTGCAGCCCGGGCAGCACACCCAGATCCACGTCGTCGCCCTTGACCACGACGTCCTGACAAGGTGCCGACCGCACGTGCTTGGGCGGAACGCTCTTGAGCTGCAGCAGCTTGCCCAGCCCGTCCCGGATCCCGGCCCAGCCGACCGGCAGCTCGGGTCGGACCAGCTCGCCGATGCGGGCACCGATCTCGTCCACGCTCGCCACGCCCAGCGCCATGGCCATCCGCGCGTGGGTGCCGAAGAGGTTGATCGCCACCGGCATCGCGCCGCGGGTGGGACGCTCGAAGAGCAGCGCCGGGCCACGGTTGCGCACGGTCCGGGTGACGATCTCGCTGATCTCCAGCGTCGGGTCGACCGGTACGCCCACCCGGTGCAGCTCCCCGGCACGCTCGAGCGCGTCGAGAAACTCCTTGAGGTCGCGGTACGGGAAGCTCGGCGCCGCCATGGCGACCAGTCTCGCAGGCCGCCCCCTCGGCCCCCGGGCCGGTGGGGCACCACTGACGCTCGCAAAGGGCCCCCGACACTCACAGATCATGAAGTGAGGGACGCGACACGCCGCCGACGAAGAAGGCTAAGTTCATGATCGGCGAGGAGCGGCGAGGGGGTCAGTTCACGCCGGCGTAGGAGTGCAGCCCGACCGCCACAAAGTTGATCACATAGAGGTTGA
>JBLNGJ010000393.1:0-4916 GCA_050264675.1 Micromonosporaceae bacterium | reverse complement strand
GCCTGACCGTGGGTCCCCTGCCGGCCGCCGTCTACTGGCGGCGCCGCGGCGTCGTGCTCGTCGGGGTCCTGCTCATGGTCGTCGGGTACCTCTACGCCTGCGGGGGCTGGGTCAAGCCGTCGGCCGGCGCGAGCCGCCCGTCGCCCACCCGGCTGCACCCCATCATCGGTGCCACGCCCACGCCCAGCGCGACCGCGTTCACGCTGCCCGGCCTGACCGTGCCCTGTGCCGACGAGGAGATGCAGGTCAGCGCGGCGGCCACACCGGCGCAGGTGCCCTACCGCACGCCGGTCGCGCTGACCATCACGTTCCGCAACGTCTCCGCCCGCGGCTGCGAGCGCAACATCGGCGCTGACGTGCAGGAGCTGCGCATCCTTTCCGGAGGCACGCTCATCTGGTCATCGGATGACTGCAACCCCAACCATGGCAACAACGTGAGCACCTTCAACCCCGGGCAGGAGACGACGTTCACGTTCACCTGGAACGGCCGGATGAGCCGCACCGGCACCGGCACGGTCACCTGCCAGGCCACCGCCCCGGCTCCGCAACCGGGTGCCTATCAGGTCATCGGCCGCCTCGGTGACAAGCTCTCCGACCCGTTCACGCTGCGGCTGACCTGAGCCGGCGCCCGGCCCGCGGTCAGACGTAGCGCTCGAGGATCGACGCCTCGGCCAGCCGGGACAGACCCTCTCGCACACCGCGGGCCCGCGCGTCACCGACGCCGTCGACCGCCTGCAGATCCTCCACCGTCGCGCCGAGCAACCGCTGCAGGCTGCCGAAGTGCTCGACCAGCCGCTCCACCACCGCGGCCGGCAGCCGGGGCACCTTGGCCAGCAGCCGGAAGCCCCGCGGCGAGACCGCTGCGTCCAGAGCGTCGGTCGTCCCGGGATACCCCAACGCCTTCGCCACCGCGGTCAGGTCGATCAGCTCGGTGGGCGGGAGCCGGTCGAGCTCCTCGACCGCTTCGTCGAGCGTACGCACGCGCCGGGCCGCGGGTAGGTAGTCGCGGATGACCAGGGTGCGATCGCTGTCCACGCCGGCCATGAGCTCCTCGAGCTGAAGGGCGAGCAGCCGACCGTCGGTGCCGAGCTCGATGACGTACCCCTCGATCTCATCGGCGATGCGCCGCACCATCTCCAGCCGTTGCACCACCGCGATCGCGTCCCGGGCCGTGACCAGATCCTCGATCTCCAGGGCCGAGAGGGTGCCGCTGACCTCGTCCAGGCGCAGCTTGTACCGCTCGAGCGTGGCCAGGGCCTGGTTGGCCCGGGACAGGATGGCGGCCGAGTCGTCGAGCACGTGACGTTGGCCGTTGACGTAGAGGCCGATGATGCGCATGGACTGGCTCACCGAGATCACCGGGTGGCCGGTCTGCTTGGAGACCCGCTCGGCCGTGCGATGCCGGGTGCCCGACTCCTCGGTCGGGATCGACGGGTCGGGCATCAGGTGCACCGCCGCCCGCACGATCCGGGTGCCGTCGCTGGAGAGCACGACCGCGCCGTCCATCTTGCACAGTTCGCGCAGCCGGGTGGAGGAGAACTCGACGTCGAGCGGGAAGCCGCCGGTGCACAGGCCTTCGACCGCCTTGTCGTGACCGAGCACGATAAGAGCGCCGGTGCGGCCGCGCAGGATCCGCTCCAGGCCGTCCCGTAGCGTGGTGCCGGGCGCTACCAGCGCGAGCGTGGCGCGCAACGGATCGTCCCGGTCGATCGGCACGCCGCACAGTGTACGGATTCGATGGGGTTCCCCGGCGGCGCCTTCCGCCGATCCGGTCCAGCCGTACGGGCCTCGTGCAGCACCGCGGCGACCCCGTAGGGTGGCGTGGTCTCGCTCGTCCGACGGTTGGGTCAACGCGTGGTCTCCCCGGATCAGGTCGTGTGGCGGCATCGGCCGCCGCGTCGCGCGGCCGTGCGCTTGGGCTGGAATGCGGCCGGCGCGACGCTGATCCTCGCCCCGGCTTGGCTGCTCTTCGGCGATGAGCCGTGGACTGTGGAGTCCGGGGCGGTCAACCCGTTGGCGCTGCTGATACCGGGGCTCGGCGTGATCTTCGGGTGCCTGCTCGCGGTGCCGGCGCTCGGCCTGGTGCGGCGCCCGATCGTCAGCGCCGATCACTACGCGTTGACCGTACGCCCGGGCATCGTGCGCACGCTGGTGCTGCCGTGGGCGCAGCTGGTGGAGCTAGCCGCGGTGCCGGTCGACGACGAGCCGATGCTGCTGGTGCGCTGCGGCCCCCGCCAGCGCCACTCCGGCGACTGGCCGCGCTGGTGGGATCGGGCCGAGCTGCGCGCCGCCCGTCGGGCCCGCCGTTCGGAGGCGATCTCCTCCTACCATCTCGCCGTACCGATGAACGACTTCGCCGGCCGGCCCTCCACCCTGTTGACGACGTTGACCTCGCTGGCGCCCGGTCACGTCACGCTCGTTGATCGGCTCTCCTGAACCCGCCCGGAGCGCCGCTTCGGGCTAGCGCCGCTTCGGGCCAGCGCCGCTCCGGGCCAGCGCAGCGCCGGGCGAGCGCAGCGCCGGGCGAGCGCAGCGCCGGGTGGGTCTGGCCCGTAGGCCGGTCTGGTGTGTGGGTCAGGTCAGCCGATCGCGATGTGGAGGGCGGCCCGGACGTCGGCCACCTCCAGCGCCCGTAGCTCGCCGGCCACGCCACCCGGTGGTGCGCAGCCGAGCGGCACAAGCGCACAACGAAAACCCAGGCGGGCCGCTTCGGCCAGCCGGCGCGGCACGGCACCGACCCGGCGCAGCTCACCGGTGAGGCCAACCTCGCCGACCGCGACGAGATCGGAGGCGAGCGGCAGATCCAGCGCCGCCGAGGCGACGGCGAGGGCCAGGCCCAGGTCGGCCGCGGGTTCGGAGACCCGGATCCCACCCACCGTGGCCCCGAACACCTCACGATCGTGCAGCTGCAGGCTGCAGCGGCGCTGTAGCACCGCGAGCACCATGGCCAGGCGGGCGCTGTCGAGCCCGCTGACCGTGCGCCGGGGCGAGCCCGGCACGGCCGCCCCGATGAGCGCCTGCACCTCGGTCACGAGCGCGCGACGGCCCTCCATCGCGACCGTGGCGCAGGTGCCCGGCACCGGGTCGGCGTAGCGGGTGAGGAAGAGCCCCGACGGGTCGGGCAGGCTGCTGATGCCGCCCTCGTGCATCTCGAAGCAGCCGACCTCGTCGGCCGCGCCGAAGCGGTTCTTCAGGCCCCGCACCATGCGCAGCGACGAGTGCTTGTCGCCTTCGAAGCTGAGCACGACGTCGACCAGGTGCTCCAGCACCCGGGGGCCCGCGACCTGGCCATCTTTGGTGACGTGGCCGACCAGCACGGTCGCGATCCCGCGTTCCTTGGCGATGCTGACCAGCGCGGCGGTCACCGCACGCACCTGAGTCACCCCACCGGGCACGCCGTCGGTGGCCGGCGCGGAAAACGTTTGCACCGAGTCGACCACCAGCAGCCCCGGGCGGACCGCGTCGAGATGCCCGAGCACCGCGGCGAGATCGGTCTCAGCGGCGAGGTAGAGCCGCTCGTGCAGCGCACCGATCCGTTCGGCCCGCAGCCGCACCTGGCTGGCCGACTCCTCACCGCTGATCACCAGGGCCGGTGGCCCGCCGGCGGCCGAGCCGGCCGCCCACTGCTGGGCGACGTCGAGCAGCAGGGTGGATTTGCCCACGCCCGGCTCGCCGGCGAGCAGCACCACGCCACCGGGCACCAGGCCGCCGCCGAGCACCCGGTCGAGCTCGGGCACGCCGGTCGGTCGGGCCCGGGCCGGCTCGGCGCTGATGGTCGCGATCGGGCGGGCCGGCTCGCCCGGCGTGCGTGCCGCCAGCAGCCGTTGCGGCGCCGGGGTCGGGGCGACCTCGAGAACTGATCCCCACTCACCGCACTCGGGACAACGCCCCACCCATTTTGGTGGACGGTGGCCGCAGACGTCGCACTCGAAGCCACCCCGGGCGGCCGGCCGGCCCGCGGTGAGGGTCTTCGCTCGCTCCACGCCGGCACGGTAACGGGCGGCTCCGACACTGTCGGGCCGACACGCCCCGCGAGGTCAGGCCGGCGCTAGGTGAGGGCTAGGCGCCCTCGGGCTCGTGGGTCACCGTGGCGCGCGGCAGCGGGGTGTTCGGCACGCCGATCGGCACGTCGACCTGAGCGCGCAGAGCATTGTCGAAGGTGAACTCCATCCGCACCGCCTGACCCGGCCGGAGCGCCGAGACCAACCCGACCAGCTGCAGGTAGCCGCCCTGACCGGGGACGAGGAGCACGTACGAGTTCGGGTCGATGGTGATGGCGAAGGTGTCCTCACCGGCGGATGCGCGGGGGGTGGTGGCGGCCGGCGTGGGCGAGGCGCTCGGGCTCGCCGGCGGCTGGGCCGAACCGGACGGGCGAGGCGTACCCGGGGCCGAAGCCGATGGTGCCGCGGTGGCCGACGGTGACGCGGCGGCGGTCGGGCGCGGTGTCGGTAACGGGGTCGCCCGGGTCGAACCGACGAGCGTCACCTTGTCGGCGAAGCCGGATGCGCTGACGCCGGTCAACGTCACCGGCGTCGGGCCCGAGTTGAAGATGCGGACGAGCAGCGGGGCCGTGCCGCCCTTGGCATAACCGCTTGGGCCGTTGTAGGCGATCTGAAGGTTGCGCAGTCCGATCTGACTGTCCGGTCCGATGTCGACGTTCACCCCCGGCACCACCGCGACCTGGTTGGCGGTTTGGGTGATCTGACCGGCGCTGCAGGCCGTGATGCCTAGCAGCACTGCGCCCACGGCGGCGGCCCGGAGACTGCGGCGGCACCCGCGGCTCGCGATCACGACGGCCCTCCTCGATCAACGACGGACGGGCTTTAGCGTAGTGGGCACCGCGGCTGCCCCGGGGCCGGCCCACCGCAATCGCTAGAGCCGGGGTCCGGCCGCGAGGAGCAGGCCGACGTCGATGA
>JBLNGJ010000392.1:0-6640 GCA_050264675.1 Micromonosporaceae bacterium | reverse complement strand
GGCCGCCGCCCGGCGGCTGCCCCGCCTACGACGCCGGGTCGCCGCGCACCTGCGCGGCGCGGACCTGACCCGCGAGCGGGTCCTCGCCACCATGGTGAGCCTGCTCGACCATGGGCTCTTCCGCATCGGCGGTGAGGAGTACGCCACCGGCGAGGACACCAGGTTCGGCCTGGCTACGCTGCAGGCCGCGCACGTCCGGGTGGCCCGGCGTGAGGCCATTTTCTGCTACCCGGCCAAGGGCGGCATCGAGCGGGAACGCCGGGTCGGCGAGGCCGACATCGTGCCCGTGCTGCGCGCGCTGAACCACGCTCAGCCGACCGGGCTGCGCGCCAGCCGGATCCACCGGTAGCCGTACCCGTCCAGCCGCAGCGAGCCCAGGTCGAGCGGTTCGCCGTAGTCCTGGTCACCGAAAACCTGGGTGGGATGGTCGGCCTCGGCCTTGAGCGAGCTCAGGTCGATGGTGGCCGGCTCCTCGGCCAGGTTGTGCAGGAACGCCACCGAGCCGGTGCGGCCCTCGGCGCGGTGGGCGAACACACCCGGCGCGAACGGTTCGTCGATGGCCCGGCAGGTGCCCGCACCCGCTTCGGGAATCTCCCGCACCGCCCGGATCAACCGCTCGAACCAGGCCAGCAGTGACGACGGGTCCCGCCGCTGCGCGGTGACGTTGACGCGGCGGTAGTCGAACGGGCCGCGGGTCACCACCGGCCGCGTCGGTTCCGCTGAGGTGGTGAAGCCGGCGCTCGGGTTGGGTGACCACTGCATCGGCGTACGGATGGCCTCTCGCCCGGGCAGCGACAGGTCATCGCCCATGCCGATCTCTTCGCCGTAGCGCAGCACCGGTGTGCCCCGCAGGCTGAACTGCAGCGAGTACGCCAGTTCCAGCCGCCGGCGGTCGTTGCCGAGCATGGGCGCGAGCCGACGCCGGATGCCGCGCCCGTACAAGCGCATGTCCTCGTCCGGTCCGAACTCGGCGAAGACATCTTCACGCTGGTCAGCGGTGAGCCGGGACAGGTCGATCTCGTCGTGGTTGCGCAGGAACGTCGCCCACGTCGCCGCGGGCGGCAGGGCCGGGGTGGCGTTGAGCGCAACCAGCAGCGGCTCGGCCGTACGCCGGGCGAGTGCGAGCACCATCGCGTCGTTGAGCAGGAAGTCGAGCAACATGTGGATCCGGTTGGCCGAGCCACTCTCGTCGCCGGCATAGCGCGGCAGCTGATCGGCCGAGACATTCGCCTCGGCCAGCAGCACCGCATCCCCCCGACGCCAGGAGACGTACTCGCGCAGCTCGGTGAGGAACGCGAAATCGCGCGGCGGCTGCGACTGCCCGGGCGCGGTGAGCTCGATGATGAACGGCACCCCGTCCAACCGGAACCCGGCCACGCCCAGCTGCAGCCAGAAGCCGGCGATCTTCTTGATCTCGGCGCGCACGTCGCGGTTGGCCAGGTTGAGGTCGGGTTGGTAGTCGTTGAAGCGGTGGTAGTACCAGGCGCGGGCCCGGCGATGGTAGGTCCAGGTCTCGGTCTGCTCGCCGGGGAAGACGATGCCCTGCTGACGGTCGGCGGGCTCACTCCCCGACCAGACGTACCAGTCCCGATAGGGTGAGTCGGCCGAGGAGCTGGCCTGGACGAACCACGGATGCTCGTTCGAAGTGTGGTTCAGCACCAGATCGATGATCACCCGGATGCCCCGGTTCTGAGCCTGGTGCAGCAGCTCGGCGAAGTCCCCCAAACTGCCGAATCGCGGGTCGACGGTGTAATAGTCAGTCACGTCGTAGCCGTCGTCCCGGCGGGGTGAGGGGTGGATCGGGTTGAGCCACAGGCAGGTCGCGCCGAGCCGGTGCAGATAGTCCAGCCGACCGATCAGGCCACGGAAATCGCCGCACCCGTCGCCATCGGAGTCGGCGAACAGCCCGACGTCGACGCAGTAGATGACCGCCTCCTTGTACCAGTGCTGGTTCACTGACATGCCTTTCGTTCTCGTTCTCGTTCTCGTTCTCGTTCGGGCTCGGTCGCGGGCAGCGCGATGTCGCGGTTGGGCTGCAGAACGAGATAGACGGTCGCGGTCCAGGCTCCGGCGAGCAGCACGCTGGCGAGGATGTCGGTGGGATGGTGCATGCCGCGGTAAAGCCGCGACGCCGCAACCAGCACCGGCATGATGATGGCGGCCGCGACCGTGAGCCATCGCCACCAGGCCCGGGTCCGCGGCAGCACCAACAGGGCCAGGCCGGTGTAGAGGCAGATGGTGGCGGCCACGTGACCGGACGGGTAGGCCGAGGTGGGCAGCGCGCCGTCCAGCTGGGGTACGTCCGGACGCGCCCGCCCGACGATGCCCGCTGAGGCGAGAAAGAGGCCGAGCTCGCCCATCATCAGCACCAGCAGGAACACCACCGGCCGCCAGCGCCGCAGCTGGCCGAGCGCGATGGCGCCGCCGACGAGTCCGACGGCGAGGATCACGTGGGTGTTGCCGGCTTCGCTGCCGACGTCACCGAGCGGGTTGAGGGCAGCGGTGCGGTGCGCGGCGAACCAATGCGGGATGCTGCGGTCGCCGAGCAGGTTGTCGCCGGCGTACGCGATGAGCTGACCGAGCCCGGCGACCGCCCCGAGGACGAGGACCCAGCCGATCACCAGCCAGGCGGCGACCCGCAGCTCCGCACTGCGCTCGCGGACCGGCTCGCTGGCGGGTTCGACCGGCTGCACATCCGGCGCCGCCTCCGGCTCCACGCCCTCGGCCAGCGGCTGCGCCACCCGCTGGCCGGCGCGGGTGCGGGAGAGCTCGAACGCATAGACGGTCAGGCCGAGCCAGGCGATGCCGGCGCACCAGGCGCCGATCACGTCCGTGACAAAGTGGACGCCGAGCAGCACCCGGGAGACGCCGATGAGCGCGACCAGGGTGCCGACCGCCCCGAGCAATGCCCGGCGGCCGCGCGGCGGCACCGCCGGCAGGAAGACCAGCACCAGCGCCCCGTAGCAGATCAGCGAGTCGAGCGCGTGCCCGCTGGGGAAGCTGTTGCCACCGCCGAATGCGATCGGGTTGGGCACCACCGGCCGCAACCGGCCGATCAGCGCCTTCAGGGCCGGGTCGAGCACAGGGGCGCCGATGGCGGTCACCGCCAGGTACGCCGCGATCCGGTAACGCCGGCGCGTGAGGAGCACGATCTCCGCCAGCACCACCAGCCATAGCAGCACCCCGGCGCTGCCCATGGTGGTGACCGCGGTGAGCAGGCGGACCACGGCCGGGTGCGGTGCGACCAGGGCGTTGAGGTTGCGATCGAGGGCGCTGTCGGCCGACTGGAGCGGTGCCCAGCCCAGCCGGACGACGGCGGCGAGCACACCGAAGAGCAGCGCGGCCCCGGCCACCGCCAGAACCTCGCGCAGCCGGCGGACGTCGCGTCGCGTCGGTCGTTCGGCGATGGCAGTGGCGGTGGCGGCCATGCCGTGTGGAGTACCCCATCCCAGCCGCCGGCCACACCCGGATCGGCAAGACCCGGGTCGGCCGGAGGGTTTGGACCACCGCGGCGGTTGGGCATCAGTTGGATGTGTCCGCGCTGACAACCGCTCGACGTGAGGCTCGACGGGCCAGCGAGAATCCTGCGTTGGAGACGCTGACCCGCCTGGGCCTGATCGGCTACGGCCTGCTGCACCTGGCCGTGGGCTGGCTCGCGCTACAGATCGCCACCGGCCGCCCCGCCGCCGAAGGCGACCACTCGGGTGCGTTCACCGTGCTGGCGAGCCACCCGCTGGGCCGGTTCGTGGTGTGGTCCATCGCGCTGGGCCTGCTCGCCATGACGGTCTGGCAGCTGCTTGAGGCGGCCGTGGGCCACCTGGACGAGCAAGGCCCGCGACGGGTCGTGGAGCGCCTGGTTTCGGTGGGTCGCACCGTGGTCTACGCAGCGCTGGCCTGGACCGCGTACCGGGTCGCCTCGGGCCGGCCGACCTCGAGCGCCGACCAGCAGGAGCACGCCACCGCGGGCCTGCTCGGCAAGCCCGGTGGGGCGTTCTGGGTCGGCCTGATCGGGGTCTTCGTCACCGTGGTGGGCCTGGTGCTCGCCGGCTACGGCCTGATGAAGGAGTTCGAACGCCGGTTCCCGATCAGCCAGATCAGTGCTCGGGTGCGCCGGGCGGTGGCCGTCACCGGCCTGGTCGGGTACGCGAGCAAGGGTGCCGTGTACGCCGTGGCCGGCGTGCTCCTGGTGGTCGCGGCGGCCTCCTACGATCCGCGCATCTCGACCGGGCTCGACGGCGCCCTGCGTACCCTGGCCGGGCAGTCGTTGGGCCGGCTGCTGCTGTTCACGCTCGCGCTCGGATTCGCCATCTTCGGTGTCTACTGCTTCCTTCAGTCGCGTTACCGCAAGGTCTGAGGCGGGCCCGTGCGCGCCGCCGTGATCGTCAACCCGACGAAGGTGACCGACCGGGAACGCGCGGCCATCGACGCCGCACTGACCGCGGCCGGGCTCACCGAGCCGCTGTGGCGGGAGACGACCGCGCAGGATCCCGGCCGCGGGCCGACCCGAGATGCCGTCGCGGCCGGCGCCGAGGTCGTCTTCGCGTGCGGGGGCGACGGAACCGTGCGGGCCTGTGCCGACGCGCTGGCCGGCACCGCGGTGGCGCTGGCGGTGCTGCCGACCGGCACCGGCAACCGGCTCGCCGCCAACCTGGGTCTGCCCACCGACCTCGATGCCGTGCTCGCCGCAGCGGTGTCTGGCCGGCGGCGCCGGCTCGACCTCGGCCGGGTGGACGGAGCACACTTCGCGGTGATGGCCGGCATCGGCTTCGACGCGGCCATGATGGCGGCCACGCCTGAGTCGTGGAAGCGGCGGTTGGGCTGGCCGGCATATGTGCTCGGCGGGTTGCGACGCCTGGGCGACCGCCCGATGCCGGTGCGCCTGCACCTGGACGGCGGACCCGCCATCGAGCGTCACGCCCGGACGGTGCTGGTGGCCAACGTCGGGCGGTTGCAGGGCGGCATCGACCTCTTCGACGACGCCCGCCCCGACGACGGGCTGCTCGACATCGCCGTGATCAAACCTCGGGCGCTGGCCGAGTGGGCGCTGCTGGGGATGCGGATGATGCTGCGCCACCGGCCCCGCCGCGACCATGTGGAGAACTTCCGGGCGTCCAGAGTGGACGTGCACACCGACACCGTGCAGCCGCGCGAGCTCGACGGTGATCCGGTCGAGCCGAGCGACCGGCTCGATGTGTCGGTGGTGCCGGGCGCGTTGCTGGTGTGCGTGCCCTGGTGACCGACGACGCGCTCCCCTCAGCGGAGGAGGCGACATGACCGCGACCGACTGGTTTCTCACCGCCGCGGAGCGGGCCAACCCCCGGACCGGCATCGACCGGGGCGGTTCCGCGTTCACCTGCGGCAACCAGGTCCGGGCGCTGGTCGACGGCGCGAGCTACTTCGCCGAGCTGCTCGGCCGGATCCGCGAGCTGCGCGCCGGCGACCTGATCCTCTTCACCGACTGGCGTGGCGACCCCGACCAACGCCTGGACGGTGCGGGCACCGAGATCTCCACCCTGTTGCGCCAGGCGGTGCAACGGGGCGTGCTGGTCAAGGGCCTGATATGGCGCTCGCACTGGGACCGGCTGGCGTTCAGCGCCGAAGAGAACGAGCATCTGGGCGATGAGATCGAAGCGGCCGGCGGCGAATGCCTGCGGGACATGCGGGTCCGGGTCGGCGGCTCGCACCACCAGAAACTAGTCGTGCTGCGCCACCCGGGCCGGCCCCAGCTCGACATCGCCTACCTGGGCGGCATCGACCTGTGTCACAGTCGACGGGACGACCGAGCACACCGCGGCGACCCGCAGACCGTCGCCATGGCGCCCGAGTACGGCCAGACGCCCGCCTGGCACGATGTGCAACTGGCCGTGCAGGGCCCGGCCGTTGGCGTGCTCGAGGCCGGTTTCCGGGAACGCTGGGAGGATCCGGCGCCGTTGACCCGGCACCTGGTGCACCGGCTGCACGACCGCCTCCACGGTGCGGACACCCGGCCCGACCCGCTGCCGCCCCAGCTGCCCGATCCGCCGGCCCGCTCCGGACATTGTGTGCAGGTCCTGCGTACGTACCCGTACCGCCGCCCGGCGTACCCGTTTGCACCGCGCGGCGAACGCAGCATCGCCCGCGCGTACGCCAAGGCCCTCGCCCGGACCCGGAACCTGATCTACATCGAGGACCAGTACCTGTGGTCGACCGAGATCGCGGAACTCTTCGGCCGGGCGCTGGCCCGCCGGCCGGAGCTGCGGATGATCGGCGTGGTGCCCATGTACCCCGACCAGAGCGGCTTGCTCGGCGCGGCTCAGAGCCAGGGCCGGCGCCGGGCCATCGAGACGCTGCGCCAGGCCGGCGGCGACCGGGTCGCCGTCTACGGCCTGGAGAACCGGGACAGCCAGCCGATCTACGTGCACGCCAAGCTCTGCGTCATGGACGACGTGTGGACGTGTGTGGGCTCGGACAACATCAACCTGCGCTCGTGGACGCACGACTCGGAGCTCTCGCTGGCCATCGTGGACGATCAACCTGGCTTCGGTCGCGAGCTACGGCTGCGGCTCAACCGGGAACACCTGGAGCGGGCCGACGGCGATGACGCCGACCTGCACGACGCGGTCGGCCTGTTCAAGGCGTACGCGCAGGCGGCGCACCAGCT
>JBLNGJ010000391.1:0-5912 GCA_050264675.1 Micromonosporaceae bacterium | reverse complement strand
CTGGTCGCGCTGGTCACCGACGTGCCAACCGCCTGACCCGCACTTACCGCAGATCTTGGATGATTCGAGGGCCTCCGACCCCCTGAATCATCCAAGATCTAGGAGCGCGTCACGCCGTCCGGCCCGGATACGCTTGGGCCGTGCCTGGCGCGCCCACGTTCCCGGCCGGACCGGTGACCTCGGTCGCCGAGTCCACGACGCCGGGTGAAGCGCCAGCGGTGCTGCCCGCGTCCGCATGGGCGGCGCCCGCGTCCGGACCGGACATCGCCACCTCGCCGTCGGCGCGGCGCACCCTGCTCTGGTTCGGTGGGGTGGCCGGTGCGGTGCTCGTGGTCGGTCTGGTCGTGGTGCTGGTCATGCTGGTCAGTGGCTCGCTGGGGCACGGCAGCGGCCCGTTCTCGGGTACGCCGGCCGCGCCGCGCGACGATCGTCCGCCGCTGGCCCGGCTCTGCCCGCCACCGTCCCACGCGGCCGCGGCGGCGCCGGGGGAGGCCGAGCCGGCGCCGGCCGGTCCGCGCACGGTCGACGAGGAGGCCGGCATCTCCTATCGCGCGTACGGGCCGCCGTGGCAACCCTGGCCGTTGCTCTGGCGCGGGGGGACGCTCGCCATCCCGTACGGGGTCGGGCAGCACTTCGTGACCGAGCGCTACATCGGTGGCGAGTACCACGCCTCGATCCTCTCCGCCGCCGTGCCGGCCACCGTCAACGACAGCCTGGTGATCGACCTGACCTGCACCGGCCGGCAGGTGGCCGCGGACGTGCGGGCCGAGTACTACCCGCAGCCGAACCAGATGGACGTGATGCGCGACGAGCTCACCACGCTGGGTGGGCGGCCGGCCTGGGTTAGCAAGTTCCGGCTGCACTTCCATCAGGAGGGCCTGGAGGCGACCGACGAGTTGGTGGCGGTCGCGCTCATCGACGTCGGCCGACCCACCGCGGCCGTGCTCTACGTGTCGATCCCCGGCACCCACCGCCAGTGGTACCACGTGGTCGACGACGTGCTCGCCTCCGTCCGCCCTATCTAGACACCCCCGACGGCCGCGGTCGGCGGTGGCGGGCGTCAGCGTGGGGTGCCGATCACCACCACGGTGTCGTCGTCGGCGTGGCTGGCCAGCCGTACGGCGAGCCCGCCGTGCTCGAAGGCCGCGCCGGCTGACGCGGCCTGCTCGACGCTGACCTCGATGAGCAGATGCCCGGCCGGGGCGAGCCAGTGGGCGGCGCCGGCGGCGACCCGGCGCAGCACGTCCAGGCCGTCGGTGCCACCGTCGAGCGCCGGCGCCGGCTCGTGCAGTCGGGCCTCCCGCGGCAGCAGCGCGATCGCCTCGCTGGGCACGTAGGGCACGTTCGCCACGAGCAGTTCGACCCGGCCGGCCAGGGCCGTCGGCAGCGGGTCGAAGAGGTCCCCGAGGTACACCTGGGCACCGACCGGGGCGAGGTTGGTCCGGGCGCACTCGACGGCCACCGGGTCCACGTCGGCCGCGTGCAGCACGACACCGCCGAGGCCGTGATGCACGGCCAGGCCGATGGCGCCCGAGCCGCAACACAGGTCCACCGTCACCGCACCAGGGCAGGCGAGGCCGACCGCCTGCGCCACCAGGAACTCGGTGCGCCGCCGGGGCACGAACACGCCCGGGGCCAGCGCCACCCGCAGCCCGCCGAACTCGCACCAGCCCAGCACCTGCTCCAGCGGCTCGCCGGCGACCCGCCGCGCCAGCATCCGGGCCAGCCGCCCGGGGTCGGATGGCGGCACGGCCGCCGACGTGAGGAGCAGCTCGGCTTCCTCCTCGGCGAAGACGCAGCCGGCGACGCGCAGCTCCCGCACGAGCGCATTTCGGTCCGGCGGGACCAGGCTCACGCCGGCACGGCCGGCAGGCCCGCCAGCACCCGTCCGATCAGGGCGGCGTTCGTATCCAGCTCGGCCCGCTCACCGCGCTGGGCGTGGGTCTCGATGCGCAGGCTGTCGCCGGAGTAGCGCGGGATGACGTGCAGGTGTGCGTGGAAGACCTCCTGGCCGGCCGGCTCCCCGTCGGCGAGGAAGAGGTTCACCCCGTCGGCGCGCAGGCCGCTGCGGCGCAGCGCACGGACGCACCGGTGGGCGACCCGCCACATCAGCGCCCCGACGTGCTCGTCCAGGTCGTTCAGGTAGGGCCGGTGCGATCGCGGCACGACCAGCAGGTGGCCCGGGTTGATCGGGTTGAGGTCCATGAACGCGACGACGGCGTCGTCGGCGTGGACGAAGCTGGCCTCGGCCCGGCCCTGCACGATGGCGCAGAAGACGCACTCGTCGGTCTCCACGCGTCCCACCGTACGGGCCGGTGCCGGCCGCGGGCGAGACACGTGATCACCGGAGCGCCGCGCGGAGCAGGGTGTAACCCTTGACCAGCTCGGCCCGCTCGGCGGCGAGCGACGGGCTCGCCGGGTCCTTGCCGGCCTCCACCCAGGCGTCCGAGATCCGCATCGCCGCCGCCCGGTGCGCCGCGGCCGGCAGCATCTCCTCGATCGGACGCCGGTAGACATGGGCGTAGAGCGCTGCGACCGCCTCGGCGAGCGACCGGGTCGACCCGTCCGGCGCTTCCCGTTGCAGGTACCGGTGCACCCGCCACCATTCGATCTCCAACCGGGCCGCCTCGTCGAGGTCGAACCGTTCGCCGGTGGCCGCGGTCACCAGCGCGTAGAACCGGCGCATCAGCGCCCGCGCGCGGTCCGGGTCGTTCTCCGGGTACGGCGCCCAGGCCTGGTTGGCCCGTAGCACCAGCCAGGCGCCGCGCAGCGTGGCCAGCCACGACAGGCCGAAGCCCACCCGCACCATGCCCATGGCCGCACGGAGGAGGGCGGCCCACCGATGCTGGTAGTAGGCCACCCAGGCGGCGGCTTCGTGTTCGCCGAGGCGGACCGGATCGAAGTCGCCGAGGCGTACCGGATCGAAGTCGCGCACGGCCTTCATCATCCGTCGGCTCCACCCGCGGTGGGCCCGGACCGACCGGTTAGCCTTCATGGCGTGTCGGCTCACGATCTGACGCTCGCCGTGGAGCGGTTTACCTTGTCCAACGGTCTGCGGGTGGTGCTCGCCCCGGACCGGTCGGCGCCGGTCGTGGGGGTGGCTGTCGTGTACGACGTGGGCTACCGCTCCGAGCCGGAGGGGCGAAGCGGCTTCGCTCACCTCTTCGAGCATCTGATGTTCCAGGGCTCGGCGAACCTGGAGAAGCTCGCGCACTTCCGCTACGTGCAGGGCGCCGGTGGCACCTTCAACGGATCGACCCATGTGGACTACACCGACTACTTCGAGATGCTGCCGAGCAACGCGCTGGAACGCGCGCTGTTCCTGGAGGCCGACCGGATGCGAGGGCCGCGGCTGACCGAGGAGAACCTGCGCATTCAGGTCGACGTGGTCAAGGAAGAGATCCGGGTCAACGTGCTGAACCGGCCCTACGGGGAGTTCCCCTGGCTGCGGCTGCCGGCGGTCATGTTCACCACGTTCCCCAACGCCCACGACGGGTACGGGTCCTTCGCCGATCTGGAGTCGGCCACCGTGGCCGACGCCGCCGACTTCTTCACCCGCTACTACGCGGCCGGCAACGCGGTGCTCTCGGTCGCCGGCGATCTCGACGCCGAGGCGGCGGCGGCGATGGTCGAGCGTCACTTCGGGGACGTGCCGGCGCGCGGTGCGCCGGAGCGGCCGAGCTTCGCCGAGTCGGACCTGACCGCGGAGCGGCGCGACGCGTACACCGACAAGCTCGCGCCGTTGCCGGCCGTCGCCGCCGCCTGGCGGGTGCCCGACCCGATCACCGATCTCGCCGGGTACCTGCCCTACGTGGTGCTCGCCGAGGTGCTCACCGACGGCGATGCGTCGCGCTTGGTGCGCCGGTTGGTGCTCACCGACCGCAGCGTGACCAGCGTGGGTGGTTATATCGGGTTCCTGGGCGAGCCGTTCGAGGTCCGCGACCCGACCGCGCTGGTGCTGCAGGCGCACCTGCCACCCGGTGGCCGGGTCGATCCGGTGCTCGACACCGTCGCCGAGGAGTGTGACCGGATCGCTTCGGATGGGCTCGCCCCCGGTGAGCTGGCCCGAACGGTGGCACGCATGTCGGCCCATCTATTGCGCGATGCGGATGCGTTGGTCGGCCGGGCGCTCCGTTTTGCCCTGTGCGAGCTGCAGCGCGGCGACGCCGCGCTCGCGCTCCGGTTCCCGGAACTGCTCGCGGGTGTGACCGCCGAGCAGGTCCGGGCGGCGGCCGCCACACTCGCCCCGGCTCGCCGGGCAGTGCTCGAGGTGATTCCGGGGGCCGCGCAATGACCGACACGCTCTCCACCCATGCCTTGCCGGCGCTGGAAGCCAACCGTGAGCTCGTGCTCGCGCCCAGCGCGGAGCGGGCGCTCGGCAACGGCCTGACCGTCATCGCAATCCAGCGGCATTCGGTGCCCCTGGTCGAGCTGCGGCTGCGGGTGCCCTTTTCGCGCGAACGCCTCGATCCGGGGTTCCTGGCCACCTCGGCCGTGCTGAGCCAGACGCTCTTCTCCGGAACGGCGGATATGTCCACAGTGGATATAGCCGCTGGCCTGCAGGCCGTCGGAGGCGGGCTCTCGGCCGGGGTGGACCCGGACCGGCTGCTGGTCTCCGGCAACGGCTTGGTGGGCGGCCTGGACACCGTGCTCGGCATCCTGACCCAGGTGCTGCAGGGAGCCGCCTACCCCGAGTCGGAGGTCACCACCGAGCGGGGCCGGCTGATCGACCGGATCCAGGTCGCCCAGAGCCAGCCGGCCCACCTGGCTCGGGTGGCTCTGCTTCGCCGGATCTACGGCGAGCATCCGTACGCGGTGCAGACCCCGGAGGTCGGCGCGGTGGCTGCTGTCGATCCGGCCCAGCTCGCCGCCCTGCACGCCGACCGCGTGCATCCGGCCGGGGGCACCCTGGTGCTGGTCGGGGCGATCGAACCGGCGGCCGCCCTGGACGCGGCCGAAGCCGCCCTCGGCCGCTGGAACGGCACCGGGGTCCGGGAGGAGCTGCCGGCCGCCCCGCCGATCCGTTCCGGGCCGGTCGTGCTCGCCGACCGTCCGGGGGCTGTGCAGTCCTCGGTGCGGTTGGCCATGCCGGCGGTTCCGCGTACCCACCCACACCATGCGGCCCTGCAGCTGGCGAACCTCATCTTCGGCGGCTACTTCTCCTCGCGCTGGGTCGAGAACATCCGCGAGGACAAGGGCTACTCGTACGGACCGAATTCGCTCATCGAGCACTCGCTGGCCGGCTCCACGCTTCTGGTCGCGGCCGAAGTGGCCACCGACGTGACCGGCCCGGCGCTGCTGGAAACCTGGTACGAGCTCGGCCGGCTGGCCACCACGGCGCCGAGCCCGGACGAGGTCGAGCAGGCCCGCCAGTACGCGCTGGGCTCGCTCCTGATCGGCATGTCCACCCAGGCCGGTCTGGCCGGGTTGGCCAGCTCCTACGCGGGGTTCGGTCTGCGCCTGGACTACGTCGCCGAACACGCCCGCCGGCTGGCCGCGGTGACCCGCGACGACGTGGCCGAGGCGGCCGCCACCTACCTCGCCCCGACCCGGGCGGCAACGGTCGTGCTCGGCGATGCCGGTCGGATCGAGTCGTCGCTGGCCACACTCTCCTCCGTGGAGCGAGTGGGTGGTTGACGTAGGCGCCAGCCCGGCCGCGCCACTAACCCGATCCACATTGGACCGTGCGGCCCACCGCCGGGCCGAGCCGGGCTGGTTGACCGAGGCCTGGCCGCGGGCGCAGGTGCTCGTCATCGAGGACGGCCGGGTACTGGTCGCCGATGACCGGCTGGTGCTCGTGCCCTCCGCCGAGGCGCCCGAGGGTGAGCGGCTCTTGCTTGGGGTCGACGACGGCGGCACGCCGTACTTCGCCGTGGTGGCCCCGCGCGCCGCGGGGGGGGGGCGGGGCGGCG
>JBLNGJ010000390.1:0-10040 GCA_050264675.1 Micromonosporaceae bacterium | reverse complement strand
CCCGGTGTGCCGAACTCTGCGGCGACAGCGCGCTCGCGGTGACCAGCCTGCGCGAGCTGGCCACCAGATCACCCCGGGCCGGTGTGCACCGGCGGCTGGCCCTGCAGTACGAGCTGCTGGGTCATTGGCCGGCCGCGCTCGCCGCCCGGGAGGCGGCCGCCCAGGCGTACGCCCAGATGGGCCTGCCGGGCGAGGCCGCGGTCGAACGATTGGCGGTCGCCGCTCACCTGCGGTCGGCGGCGAGCTTCCGGGCGGCACTTGACCTGCTCGACAGCGCGGAGGCCGACGCCGGGGTGGCCGCGCGGGTTGACCTGACCTGCCGGATCGGCGGGTTGCGCGGCAACGTGCTGGCCCGGATGGGCCGGGCCGCCGAAGGCGTACCGATGGTGCGAAGCTCGCTCGAACTGGCTCTGCGGCACGGGTTGTCGGCGCCGGCCGCGGAGATCTACCAACGGCTGGCCGACTCTCTGGAGCATGGCGGCGACTACCGCGCCGCCGCCCGCGCCTACGACCTCGCCTACGACTTCTGCCAGACCCATGACCTCGGCGCCACCGGGCAGTTGTGCCGGGCCTGCGCCACCGTCGTAATGTTCCACAGTGGACGCTGGGACCGCGCCGCCGCGCTGTGCTCCGATGTGCTGGGCGACGCGGCGGCGACCGCGCACGCGCGCACCGTGGCCGCCGGCGTGCTCGGCCTGGTGCATGCCATGCGCGGGCAGGCCACGCTGGCCCGGCCCGCGCTGCTTGACTGCCGGACCTCGGCCCGCCGGATCGACCTGGCGGCGATGGAGATCCTGGCCGCCTGGGGCCTGGCGCTCGTCGACGAGGCCAACGGACATCCAGATCGGGCGATGGAAGGCTACCGGCACGTGCTGCGCCGTTGCCAGGAGACCGAGGAGCGGCACTATTGCGTCCCGGTGCTGCAGTTCGCGGTGGCCTGTTTCGCGGCGGGCGGTGCGGACGCCGATCTGGGTGCCGCCACCGCCCTGCTGGCCGATGCGGCCGCTCGAACCGGACAACCGGAGGCGGGGGCGGTGTTTGCGTACGCGCTCGGTGAGTCCGCGTTCGCCACCGGCGGGTCGGGCGACGGCGCGGCGGTAGCGCATCTGCGGCGGGCGATCGAGCTGCTCGATGGGATGCACCTGCCGATCGTGGATGTCGTGGTGCGCCACCGCCTGGGTGTGGCGCTGGCCGGATCGGACGAGGGCCGCAACGCCGTGCGGGAGGCCTACTCGACCGCGCGCCGGCTCAGGGCACGCCTGCTGGTCGACCGGATCAGCGTCGATCTCAACGGCTCGCCGGCCGCCGTCGAGAACCTGTTGACCGAGCGCGAGCTCCAGGTCATGCGCCTGGTTGGCGAGGGCCTGACGAGCCGAGCCATCGGATCGCAACTCTTCTTGAGCGTGCGGACGGTCGAGATGCACGCCCGCAACGCGATGGCCAAGCTCGGCTGCCGCACCCGGGCCGAGGCGGCGCGCCGCCTGGCCACTCCGTAACGTCAGCCGTCGATGGGTCGGGCCCGCAGCGTGGCCCAGACAACCTTGCCCGTTCCGGTCGAGTTGACCGCGAAGCCCCACGCGGTGCTGTAGTGAGCGACGATCGGCAGGCCGTTTCCATGATCGGTCGGCTCCGGGCCGTCGCCACCTAGCGTCGGCGGCACCGGGCTGCCGTCCCGCACCCGCAGGTGCAGGAAGGCACCGCGCAGTACCGCCTCGATCTCGACGTCGGTCAACGCGTGGCGGATCGCGTTGGTCGCCAGCTCGGAAATGATCAGCGCGGCCGGGGTACGTAGGTGACCGAGGCCCCATTCGTCGCACGCCTCGGTAATCACAAACCGAGCCCGCCCGGGAGTGTTCCAGGAGCGTCCGGCCTGCAGCCGCACCCGGCGGTGGGCCGAGCGGGTCACCTCGGCCGCGGTCATGGCCTCTATGCGGGTGCCGTAGGTCGGCACGTCACCCAGCGCCGCCCGGCCACCGGTGGGAAGGTTGTGATCCCCGATACCGGCGAGCAGCACCGGCACGGCCGGCTGGTCGGTCTGCACCCGGCCCACGGCGGGGAAGACCGAGAGCGCGGCGGCCGAGTAGGCGGCGCAGTCGCTGATGTCAACCACGACGGCCGATGGGCATTCCGCGATGCACTTGAGCATCGCCGCCCGCATCCTCGGCGCGGTCAAGAGGTCCAGCCGTCCGTACGCCCGCAGGAGCGTCACATCGGATTCCAGATCACGGCTCACTGTGGTGGCCAGTCCGACCATCGTCCGGCGCCTCCCTCCTGGATGCGCCTTCAGATCTGTGTCTTGACGTACTGAACCTAGCCCTACCCAGCGCAATGCCGACTCACACGTGATCCGGCGTACCCGCTCACCACACTGTTGGCCAGCCTCGACGCCGAACCGCCCCGCGGCCGGATGGGTCGGCGGAACGGATGAGCGCGTGACGCCTTGGACGTAGCCTTGGTCACGTGTCAGAGCCGCACGCGCTGCGTATCACGATCGACAACTCGCCCGATGAGGTGATGGTCGTGCCCATCGGCGACATTGACCTCGCCACCGCGGAGTCGCTGGCTACCCAAGCGATCGGGCAGCTTCGGAGCTCGGTGACGTTCACGATCGACATGCATGCGGTCTCGTTCTGCGACTCGGCCGGGATCAACGTGCTCGTTCGTCTCCGCAACGAGTGTGAGCGCGAACGCTCCAGTTTTCAGATCATCAACGCGCCGGAGCACCTTCGGGTGTTATTGGAGATCACCGGCCTGCTGGAGTTTCTCAACGTTCGAACCTCTGGTGTGGACCAATGAGCACACCAACGAGCCTGGATCCGGCGCCGCACTGACGCGCGCCGCGGATGTGGGACGCTAGGCTACCCGCGTGGTGGGCACAGGCCAGGCCGGAGCCGAGGAGCGGCTCCGGCGTCTCGAGACCCTCACCGCCGCGGCGCTCTCGGAGCTGGACACCGACGAGCTGCTCGGCGAGATGCTCGACCGGGTGCGGCAGGTGCTGTCGGTCGACACCGCCGCTATTCTCCTGCTCGACAAGCTGACCCAGCGGCTCATCGCCACCGCGGCCCGCGGCCTCGAAGAGGAGGTGCAGCAAGGCTTCACGATCGAGGTTGGCGCGGGCTTCGCCGGGCGGGTAGCCATCGAGCGGCAACCGGTGATCATCGACCACGTAACGCCGGACGTGGTCGTGAACCCGATCCTGCTCGACAAGGGACTGCGCTCCCTGCTCGGTGTGCCGATGCTGAACCGCGGCGAGCTCGTCGGCGTCCTGCACGTCGGCACGCTCGAGCCGCGGGTGTTCACCGCCGAGGATGTCGAGCTGCTTCAGCTGGTCGCCGACCGTACCGCCCTGGCCAGCCAGGCCCGGCTCAACCGGCTCGACCGCTCGGCAGCGCTCGCGTTGCAGCGCAGCCTGCTGCCGGTACGGCCGCCCGTCCTGCCCGGCCTCGACCTCGCGGCCCGCTACGTGCCCGGCCACGATGCTGGCGTGGGCGGGGATTGGTACGACGTCTTCAGTCTGCCGTCGGGGTGGCTGGGCCTGGTGGTGGGCGACGTGTCCGGGCACGGCCTTCGGGCCGCGGTGGTGATGGGCCGGTTGCGTAGCGCCCTGCGCGCGTACGCGCTCGAGTGTGACGATCCGGCCGACGCCCTCACCCGCCTCGACCGCAAAATCAGTCACTTCGAGACCGGTAACCTCGCCACCGCCCTCTACGCGATGATCACCCCGGACCTCCGGCAGCTGAACATCTCCCTCGCCGGCCACCTGCCTCCCGTGGTGGCCGTTCCAGGTGAGCCGGCGAGAATGCTCGCGCTGCCGGTGGATCTGCCGTTGGGTACCGGTTCCGCCGCCCCGCGACGGTGCACGACTGTGCCGTTGGAGAACGGGTCCACGTTGCTCTTCTACACCGACGGCCTGGTGGAGCGGCGCCACGAGTCGATTGAGGTTGGTCTCCAGCGGCTACAGGCCGCGGTGCGGGCGGGCCGGGCCGAAGAGGTCTGCGCGGCCGTCATGGCCCGTGTCGCCGCCCGTCCTCCCGCCGATGACATCGCCGTGTTGACGCTGAGCTTGCTGTAACCGGAACGTAAGTCCTTTGCGGACGGTCCCGCTGACCGATGGCGCTAGCCGGCGACGGCGGCGGTATCCTCGGCGCCGACGTGGAAGATGCAGTAGGCCTGCCTGATCACCGGGTGGGCCACGTTGCGCACCCGGACGCCGCAGGGGGTCACCCCCCGCTCGGTGCCCTTGTGGGCGTGGCCGTGCACGGCCAACGCCGCGCCGCCGGCGTCGATCGCCTTCGCCAGCAGGTAGGAGCCGAGGAAGGGGTAGATCTCCGGTGGCTCACCGGCGAGCGTGTCGGGGACCGGGGCGTAGTGGGTCAACGCGACCCGCAGATCGCAGTCGAGGCCGGTCAGGGCCGCCTCGAGCCGGTCGGCACTGGTCTCGGTGGTCCGGATGAACGCCTTCATCTCCGGCTCGCCGAACGCCGTCGCGCAGCGCCCCGAAAAGCCGCCGCCGAAGCCCTTGACCCCGGCCACACCCAGCCGGCCGCCGTGGCACTCCACCACGGTCGAGGTGCCCTCGAGCACGGTGATGCCGGCATCGGTCAGGATTGCGGTGACCCGGTCGGCCTGATCGCAGTGGTAATCGTGGTTACCGAGCACCGCGATGACCGGCACCGGCAGCCCGCCGAACTCGGTCACCACGCACTGGGCCTCCTCGGCCGAGCCGTGCCGGGTCAGGTCACCGGCGAGCAGCAGCACATCGGCGCGGTCGGCCAACTCCAGCAACGCGGGCCGGAACCGGCCCAGCACGTCCGCGTCGACGTGCACATCCCCGACCGCGGCTACCCGGATCACGGGAGCTGCTCCATTCGCGGCGGCGGGTCGGCCGGCAGCACGACGATCTCGTTCACCACCCGGCACTGCGGCATCTGCGTCACCGCGCGCTGCTCGATCGCGGCCCGTCGCTCCTCGGTGGCCACCTGGCCACGCAGGACGACGTAGTCGCCGCGCGGGATGACCTCGATGCCCAACTCAGCGATGTGTGCGTCCTCGGCCAGGATTCGTTGCAGCTCGGCATCGGCGTACTCGTCAGCCATCGCGCACTTCCGTTCCGATCAGGTTCAGCTCCTCGGCCAGGAAGAGAAAAGCTCGGGCGTACGGGGAACCCTTCGTCTCTTCCCGAACCCGGTCGAAGTCGATCTGCTCCCGGATGGTCCGCACCATCAGCAGCGCGTTGGACAGGTTGCACTCCTGCGGGGTCAGCGTGAGCAACCCGTGGATGAGCAACTCGGTGCCGGAGACCACCGGAACCCGGATCGCGGCGAGCGGCAGCTCGTCGGTCTCGGCGAAGGTCTGCCTGGTCACGGGGCGCTCGACCGGCCGGAAGATGAGATCGATGAGAACGTCGTCGTGCCACGCCTTGACCAGCCAGTCCTCCGGCGGGCGCCCGGTGCGCAGGCCGGCCGCGGTGAGCGTCTCCAGGCAGCGCTCGGCATCGTCCTCGGTGATGAGAAAGTCCACGTCGTGGTCGCTCGCGGTGCCGCCCCGGGCGTAGACCGCGAGCCCACCGCAGAGGGCGAACGGGATCCCCGCCGTCCGCAACGCTTCGGCACTGCGTTTCATCGCGTCGAGCAGGTCGGGCAGGTCGATGCGCGCATTACTGCCCACGGCTACCCGTCTCTGGTGCAGTCATGTGGTCGGACTACCCGGTCGGCTCGTGGTCAAATCCCTTGGCCCGCGGGGTAGGCCGCCCGGCCGGTCAACCCGGCACAGGCCCGGCACATGCTGGAATACCTTGCCGCGGCGTGGCACGCTGGCGTTACGGCTCGTCATGAGGAGGCGTCGTGCGCAGTTCCAACCCGGTGCTGACCCGGTTGACCCCCGAGCGTCCGGCCACGGCCGGGCAGCCCGCCTACCCCGGCACGGGCTACTCCACGGCGCTGGCCACCGACCGGATGACCATCGACGACGTGGTCGTGCGTACGGTCGGGCTGCTCGCCCTGACCGCCGTCGCCGGCGCCGCGGCCTGGATCCTCATCCCCGAGGCCTACGCCGGGGCGGCCTGGATCGGCGCCGCCATCGTCGGCGTCGTGCTCGGCCTGGTCATCACCCTGGCCCGGCTGACCAACCCGCTGCTCATCGCCGCGTACGCGGTGGTAGAGGGCGTCTTCGTGGGCATGGTGAGCCGGTTCTACGAGAGCGCGTTCCAGGGCATCATCCTGCAGGCGGCGGTGGGCACGTTCGGCGTGTTCCTGCTCATGGCGGTGCTGTACCGGTTCCAGGTGATCCGGGCGACGCCGCGCTTCGTCCGGGGCGTGATCGGGGCGACCTTCGGCATCTTCGCCATCATCCTGGTCAACTGGCTGCTCTCGATCTTCGGCGTGAACACCGGCCTGCGCGACGGCAGCGGGCTGGCCATCGTCTTCAGCCTCGTGGTGATCACGGTGGCGGCGCTGAACTTCATCCTCGACTTCAACCTCATCGAGGAGGCCGTCCGGGCCGGGGCGCCGCGCCAGTTCGCCTGGCTCTGCGCGGTCGGCATTCTGATCGGCCTGATCTGGGTTTATATCGAGATCCTTCGCCTGCTCAGCTACCTGCGGCGGTAGCGCGGGTCGGCGAGCGCAGCCGCGTCGGTGAGCATGGTCGGGTTGGCGGGCGCGGCCGGGTCGGCGAGCGCGGCCGGGTCGGCCGTTACCGATCTGCGCGCGGCCGAGCAGCGGCTCATCGGCCGGGTCGGGCACTGGACCCCGGCGCGCTGGGCCGGCACGGCCGCCGGCAAGATCATCGCCGGCAAGACCGACAAGACAACTGCCGACAAGACAACCGTCGATGGGCCGGGCCGCACCCGGGCCGACGTTGTCCATGCCCTCGTGCAGAGGCTTGCCGACCTTGGCGCCGAGGCGGAGCGACGGCCGCGGCGGGCCGTGCCCCGGCTGCCGTCCGACCCTGCCCTGACTGACCAGGTTCGGGTCATGGTCGCCGACCTGGCGCGGAGCGGGGCCCCGGAGAGCCGGTTGCGGGTGGCCGCCGCGGCGATCGACGGGACGCTCGCCGCACTGTGATCCTCGCCTTCGACCGGTTGCCCGCTGGCTAGCCGAGCCGTTCGACGATCATGGCCATACCTTGGCCACCGCCGACGCACATGGTCTCCAGGCCGATCGTCTTGTCGTGCCACTCGAGCGCGTTGAGCAACGTGCCGGTGATCCGGGCGCCGCTCATGCCGAACGGATGGCCGACCGCGATGGCCCCGCCCATCACGTTGAGCTTCTCCAACGGGATGTCCAGCTGCTGGTAGGACGGGATCACCTGGGCGGCGAACGCCTCGTTGATCTCCACCAGGTCGATGTCGTCGATGGTCATCCCGGCGTGGCGCAGGGCTTGCCGGGTCGCGCCCACCGGGCCCAGTCCCATGATCTCGGGGGAGAGCGCGGTGACCCCGGTGGCGATGATGCGGGCCAGCGGGGTGATGCCGAGCTGGTGCGCCTTGGCCGCGCTCATCACCACGACCGCGGCGGCGCCGTCGTTGAGCGGGCAGCAGTTGCCGGCGGTGATGCGTCCGTCCGGGCGGAACACCGGCTTCAGGTCGGCCACGCCTTCGAGCGTCACCCCCGGGCGCGGACCGTCGTCGGTGGATACCACCCGGCCGTCGGGGAGGGTGACCGGGGTGATCTCGCGAGCCCAGAACCCGTCCGCGATCGCCTTTTCGGCCAGGTTCTGCGACCGTACGCCGAACGCGTCCATCTCCGCCCGGGTGACGTTGCAGGCCTGGGCGAGGTTCTCGGCGGTCTGCCCCATGGCCAGGTAGATGTCGGGCAGGTCACCGGCCTCGCGAGGATCGGTCCAGATCGGCGCATCGCCCTCGGATCGTTTCACCGACCGGGCCCACGCCTCGGCGAAGCGCGGGTTCTGCCAGCCGCCGCCGACGAGCGCCTCGGCCTCGGCCGGCAGCGCGTCGGAGTTGCCGCGGACATAGCGGGAGACGCACTCGACGCCAGCCGAGACAAACGCCTCGCCCTCACCGGCCCGGATCGCGTGAAACGCCATCCTGGTGGTCTGCAGCGAGGAGGCGCAGTAGCGCGTCAACGTGGCGCCGGGCAGATGGTCGTAGCCCAGCAGCACCGCCACCACCCGGGCCAGGTTGAAGCCCTGCTCGCCGCCGGGCAGTCCGCACCCGACGTAGAGGTCGTCGAGGTCGGCCGGATCAAGCTGCGGCACCTTGGCCAGCGCCGCGCCCACGATCGTCGCGGTGAGATCGTCGGAGCGCAGCTGCGTCAGGGAGCCCTTGGCCGCACGTCCGATCGGCGAGCGGGCGGTGGCGACGATGACCGCGTCCCGGGTCGGGTCGGAGGAGTGTGCCGGCATACCGACACGTTACCGCTGGGTAAAAGTACTGCTCAGCCGAGCCCGGGTTGGCCCAGGTCGACCGGGCAGGCCTCGGCGACGGCCGGGAAGAGGGCGTACGCCATGACCCGGTAACCGTCGGCCGACGGGTGGAACGCGTCCCGGCAGAGCATGCCCGGGTCGGCCCGGAAGACCGGACCCACCTGAGCGGCGAGGTCGACCACCGAGGCACCGGCAGCGCGGGCCGCAGCCGCCTGGGCCCGGGCGACCCGTCGGCCGAGCCAGCCCACCACCTGGCGCAGCGGCGGCGCGATGGCCCGGACCGCGGCCAGGTCGGGGCAGGTCCCCACGACCACGGCCGTGCCGGAGTCGCGCAGCCGGCGCACCGCGGTGGCCAGGGCGGTGGCCGCCTCGGACGGGCGCACGACGCGGATCGCGTCCTGGGTGCCGACCAGGATCACCGCCACGTCGGCCCGCTCGCCGAGCTGAGCCCGCGCGACCTGGGTGGCCAGGTCGCCGGAGCGGGCCCCGGAGACGGCGACGCTGGATAGCGCGACCCGCACGCCGGCGTCGGCCAACAGTTCGGCCAGGCGTCCGCCGACCGTGTCACCGACCGTCTCAACCCCCACGCCCAGGGCGGAGGCGTCGCCGAGCAGCACGATGCGCAGCGGCGCCGCGTCGGCCTTGCCCAGCGTGGCCCGCATCGCCAGGCCCAGGTCCGGGCGGGCGTACCGGCGTGAGCGGGCGGCCACCGCCTCGGCCGCGAGCAGCGCCGCCCCGCCGACCGTCCCGGCGATGAAGGCGATGACCGCACCCTTGGCGGCTCGGCGGGCGATGCGTCGCGCGTTCACGCTTACTCCACGGCTGACTCGGCAGAGGACTCCCTGGCGGATCCGGCGGCAGTCTCCGGTCCTGCCAGGGAGGGTACGGCGTCGTCGTTGCCCGGCGCGAGGTTGCGCGGGCGAGTGCGGACCCGCCGGCTCAGCTGAGCCCACCGCCCGGCCGGCCCGCGCTCCAGCCCGGCCACCGCCGCCCCGCTCACCTCGGTGCCGGGCTGGTGGGCCGCCACGGCGGCGGCCGCCGGCAGCGCGCGGACGGTCGCCGACGCGCTGCCCGCGCCGGGCCGGCCGAGCGCGGCCAGCGCGGTCGGCAGGATCGCCGCTGCGGCGAGCCGGTAGCCGTCGGCGGAGGGGTGGTAGCGGTCCAGGCCGAAGAGGTGCTCCGGGGCGGCGGCGAACTGTGGGCCGAGCAGGTTACCCAGTGAGACGGTGCGCCCGCCGGCCTCGACCGCGGCGATCGTCTGGGCGGTGGCCAGCTGGCGGCTCCACCGCCGGGCCAGCCAGCGCAGCGGTGGACGGATGGGCTGGATGGTGCCGAGATCGGGGCAGGTCGCGACGACGACCTCGGCCCCGTCCGTGCGCAGGGCGCGGACCGCCTCGAAGAGGTGGCGTACCGCGGTCGCCTCGGCTACCCGCGCGGTCACGTCATTCGCGCCGACCAGGATCACGGCCAGGTCGACACCGGCTTCCAGGACCGCCTCGACCTGCGGGCCCAGCCAGGCCGACACCGCGCCGACCACGGCCGGGCAGGTCAGCCGGACCGGCCGCCGGGTCGCTTCGGCGAGCCAGGTGGCGAGGTGGGCGCCCGGGGTCTCGGCGCGGGTGGTCACGCCGTACCCGGCCGCGGTTGAGTCGCCGAGC
>JBLNGJ010000389.1:0-7884 GCA_050264675.1 Micromonosporaceae bacterium | reverse complement strand
GCCGAGCACGATGAGCCCGACCGTGCCGGCCAGCACCCACCAGCGCAACCGCGCGACGGTGCCTCCCCACCACGAGAACATCGGCCCTCCCCTCCCTGCTTTATCCGGGATCTTGGATGATTTGGGGGCCTGGCGGCCCCCAAATCATCCAAGATTCACGAGGGAGGGGGTGGCTCGGGTGGCTCGGGCGGGTCAGGTGGGCCGGGCGGGTCCGGTGAGCCGGCCGGCCGGGCTCGGATCGCGTGCCCGACGCTGGTCAAGCAGCGCCCGGAGGCAAGGTCGAAGCGCCAGCCATGCAGCTGGCAGGTGAGCACGCCGTCGGCGACGATGCCGAACCGGGTCAGGTCGGCCTTGAGGTGCGGACAGCGCCGCTGCATCACCCAGCCGTCGACGGTGATGTCTTCCGCGTCGGGCTTCTGCTCGGCGTACCAGCCCTCGGCGTACTGCAGCCGCTCCTCGGAGAGGCACTTGAAGAACGCGTAGACGAACTCGTTGTACTGCCCGATCCGGGCGGCCGAGAAGCGGCAGGAGAGGAAGAGCGAGTTGACCCAGTCGACCTCGCCGGCGTGCAGCAGGTGCTCGACCAGCGCCCGGTGGGTGCGGAAGCGGTAGCGCACCTTCTCGTCGGCGAAGTGGCGCACCTGCTTGCCGGGGAAATCGACCACAATGGACTCGACTACGCCGCCGTCGTCATCGACGAGATCCAGCCGGACCGGGCCGCCGACCCCGTTGGCCAGGTAGACCGACTCGTCGAGCAGCGGCTCCACCCGCCGCCGGAGCTCGGCCAGCACGTCGACCTCCGGGTGGCGCCAGGACGCCTTGGCGGCAGCGATCACCGGGCGCTGGCGCTGCGCGTACGCCCGCAGGTGCTCTTCCTTGGCCGCGAAGAAGGCCGCCACATCGGGCACCGGCTGGCGCACGACGCAGGTGTCCGGGTCGAGCGTGGCCACCGTGCCGGGCAGCAGCACCACCGCGTTGTCGTGCCCGGCCCGCCGATACTCGTCCAGGAAGTCCTGCTGGTCGGGGAAGATGTTGCCCTCATCGCCGTGGATGTCGTTGAGGTGCCACAGCTCGTCGTCGAGGAAGCAGGGCGGCCCGGCGATCGGGAAGACCCAGCTGGCCTTGAGGTCGTCGATGTAGCGGAAGGTCCGGTCGAACTGGCGCTCACGCTTCTGCTTGCCGAAGGCCGTCTTCACCGCGTTGGGCAGCTCGTAGACCATGGGATACCAGATCGCGCCGGAGAACTGCAGCAGGTGGGCATGCACATGCCCGAGCTCGGCGAAGATCGCCAGGTCGGTTGGGCGGGCGTCGTTCTGGTTGAGCAGGCGCACACCGTTGTGCTCGACCCAGAGCGCCGAGTCGCCGATCGGCCCGTCGGTCGGCGAGGTGAGCGCCTGGATCATGACCCGCAGGCCCCCGCCGAGCTCGAGCACCTCGTTGGTCTTCGTCGCCAGGAACCGGGTGAAGCCCAGCTCACGCAGCTCGTCCTCGAGCTCGCTGGTGGGGAACTCCGGCAGCAGCACGGTCGCCGTCTTGGCCACGAACCGGCGTAGCTGCTCGGCGTCGAAGTGGTCGCGGTGCAGATGTGAGACGTAGAGGTAGTCGGTGCGGCCCAGGTGCCCCCAGTCCAGCCCGGAGTTATCCGGGAAGGGAAACCAGGAGGCGAAGTACGCCGGGTTCACCCACGGGTCGCAGAGGATGCTGCCCGCGGGGGTGTCGATGCGCAGGCCGGCGTGGCCGGTTCCGGTGATCCGCACGTCGCTGGCCTCCCTTTTCTCGCGCCCCCGACGCTACCAATGCCACCCGATGCCGTACCGCCGTGCTCCCGTGGCCCTGTGCCACACTGAGCGCGACACCGCACCGAGCGGCCCACCGCACCGGGCGCGGCCCACCGCACTGAGCGAGACAGCACTGGGTGCGACGCGTTGCACCGCCGCCGAGCATTGGAGGGACACGTGGCGAGCGAGGAGCCGGTCACTTCACCTGACCAGCACAGGCCGACCATCAGCCGCCGGCTCGCCCGGACCGGGGCCGTGTTCACCATCCTGGCCCTGGCCGCGACGATCTTCCCTCGAAACTACGAGGGCGTCGTCGCGGTGCTCGCGGTGCTCGGTGTGGCCGCGTTGATCCTGTTCCTGCTCATCGCCGACTGGCTGCTGCGCAAGAACGGCCTGCGCCGCGAGTAACGGCGCGCCGCCGAGCTGACCGTTGGTGGTGCGGCTAACGCCGTACCACCAAGTCGCGGACCTCCCGGAGGGCCTGGTTGACCTCGGCCTCGAAGTAGCCACCCGGAACCAGGCTGAACTGGTTCGGGTCGAGTTCCTGCTCGTTGATCGGCATGCCGGAGCGGCCTGAGAGCGAGGCGACGATCGCGTCGAAGAGCCGGTTGACCTGCACCGCGTCGTAACCGCTGCCGAACCGCCGCGGCGTGAACGTGCGCCGCATGGCGTCGATGCGCTGCAGATCGGCCGGGCTGGCCCCGCCGCCGTAGCCGCTGCCGGAGATCGGGAAGGAGCTGGAGATGTCGGGCATGCGCATCTCGTGGGTCATGTCCATGCGGGCGCGCCGGCCGCCGCCACTCATGTCGCGGCCGAACCCTCCGGTGGTGTACTCGGTGTCGTCGAAGCGCGGGTAACCGCCGCCGGGCGGCCCGGCCGGTGCCATGTGGTGATGCGGCTGGCGCGAGGGCGGGCCGGACATCGGCGCCATCGGGTTGCCCATCAACGGCGGGCCGGACATGGGCGCGGCGACCATCGGGTTGAGCGGGCGGCTGGGCATCGGCGGCGGGGCCATCGACGGCCGCATCGGCGGGTCCATCCGGTCTTCGCGCAGGCCGGCGAGCCGTTCTTCGCGCAGCGCGGCACCCATGCGCGACTCGGGGCGGCCGAACCCGGCACCGCGCTCCTCCATGTCGCCGAGCTGCCGCTCGACCCGGTCAAGGTGCAGGTCGACCTGCCATTCGTCGTAACCACCGAAGCGCACCCGGAAGACGACGTCATGTACCTCTTGCGCGGTGACCGCGGCGCCGATGGGGTCGCCAGCGAGAGTCGCCTCCACCCGGTCGAGGAAAGCGTCCACCTCGTCGACCTTGTAACCGCGCCGGAGAGCGCGACGCCTGAACCGCTGACCCTGGCTCGTCACCGTGCCACCTTTCGCTCGCGACTGCGGGCCAGCTCTGCCGGCCGATTGGCGCCCGAAGACGCCGCTAGCTGCCCGCACGCACCGTCAATTTCCCGGCCCCGCGTGTCCCGTACAGTAGTCGGAACTCCCGCGGCGCGCAGCCTTCGAACGAACTCCCGCTCCACCACCTTTGGGCTCGCGTCCCAGGGCGAACCGGGGGTGGGGTTGAGCGGGATCAGGTTGACGTGAGCCAGCCGCCCGGCCAGCAGCCGACCCAGCAGGTCGGCGCGCCAGGGCTGGTCGTTCACATCTTTGATCATCGCGTACTCGATCGAGATTCGCCGACCCGTGCGGGCGGTGTAATTCCACGCAGCGTCCAGCACCTCGGCGACCTTCCAGCGTTGGTTGACCGGCACAAGCTCGTCGCGCAGATCATCATCGGGCGCGTGCAGCGACAGCGCAAGGGTCGCGGCCAGATCCTCATCGGCCAGCCGTCGCATCGCCGGCACCAGACCCACGGTCGAGATGGTGACGTGTCGCTGTGACAAGCCGAGACCTTCTGGTGACGGCGTGGTGAGGCGACGCACCGCGGCCAGCACCCGGTCGTAGTTCGCCAGCGGCTCGCCCATCCCCATGAAGACCACGCGGGAGAGCCGGGCCGGCACGCCGCCGCCCAGGCCACCGGCGGCGAGCCCGGCCAGCCAGACCACCTGGTCGACGATCTCGGCGGTGGAGAGGTTGCGGGTCAGCCCGGCCTGCCCGGTGGCGCAGAACGGGCAGCCCATGCCGCACCCGGCCTGGCTGCTCACGCATGCGGTCACCCGGTCGGGGTAGGCCATCAGCACGCTCTCCACCAGCGCCCCGTCGTGCAGGCGCCAGAGCAGCTTGCGGGTGGCCCCGTCGTCGCAGCTGAGCTCGCGTACCGCGGTCAACAGCGTCGGCAGCAGGTCAGCACCGAGCCGCTGCCGGGAGGCGTGCGGGAGGTCGGTCATCTGGGCCGGGTCGCGCACGAACCGGCCGAAGTACTGCGAGGAGAGCTGCGCCGCCCGGAACGCCGGCTCGCCCAGGTCGCTCGCGCGGGCACGCCGTCCAGCGAGGTCAAGGTCGGCGAGGTGGCGGGGCGGTGGTGTGGGGAGGATACGCAGCGTCGTCATGACTTGACCAGTGTCGCACGTCCACGCCCGGACCGATCCGGCTCACCCGGTCGGTCTCTGGTCAGCCGCCCGGCACCAGCAGCAGCAACAACAGATAGGAAGCCGGCGCGGCGAAGACCATGGAGTCCAACCGGTCCATGACCCCGCCGTGGCCGGGCAGCAGGTTGCTCATGTCCTTGACCCCGAGGTCGCGCTTGAGCAGCGACTCACCGAGGTCGCCCAGCACGGCCGCGGCCGCGACGCCGAGGCCGAACACGGCTCCCCGCCACGGGCTGCTGTCGAACATGAAGAAGAGCATGAGGCTGCCGCCGATAGCGGCGGCGGCGAGCGAGCCGGCGAAGCCCTCCCACGACTTCTTCGGGCTCACCGAGGGTGCCATGGGATGGCGACCAAAGAAGACGCCGGCCACGTAGCCGCCGGTGTCGGAGAGCACCACGCCGGCGAGCATGGCGATCACCCGCAGGTCGCCATCGGCCGGGCGAGCCAGCAGCGCGGCGAACCCGGCGAGGAAGGGTACGTAGACGGCGATCAACGTGGCCGCGGTCACGTCCCGGCCGTAGCCGCCGACCCCGTCGGAGAACCGCCAGATCATCGCCGCGAGCACGGTGACCACGAGCCCAAAGGTGAGCGCGTCGGCCTCGCCCCACCAGGCCAGGCCGCACATGACGACGCCGCCGACGACCAGCGGGACGAGCGGCGGATCGGCACCGGTCGGGCGCACCGCCCGGACCAGCTCCCAGATGCCCACCCCGACCGCGGCCGCGACCAGGCCGAGGAAGGCCGGGCGCCACACGAACAGGGACGCGAGCACCGCGCCGCCGAGCCCGACCCCGACCGCGACCGCGGCCGGCAGGTTGCGCCCGGCCCGGCCGTTCACGACCGCCGGCGGCCCAACCGGGGTACGGGTGACAGTCGGGTACGGCACCGGGGTGAACCCCCAGCCGTCGGTCTCCTCCCGAAGCCCGATCGTGTCCCGGGCCGGACCCGGTGAAACACCGCCGTAGAGCGGGTAGGCCGAGACACCGTCGCCGTAGCGGTGTTTGCCGGTCGCCCCGCGCGGATGATGCTCCTCCTCGGACCGGTAGGTCGCCTGGTCTGGGTAGTCGGAAGAGTCGAGGTAGGACATCAATTCGAGCCTACTGCACCGTTGGCCAAGGCAGAGTCGGCCGCGTCGGGTGCCGGCCCGTTGCCCTTCGCGATTCGGCCAACGCCGGTTCGTTCGCGGCCGAATCGGAACGCCACCAGTGGTCGTAACGTCGAACCGGACATGAGGACGACGACGATAGTGCGGCGGTCGGGTCTCGGCTGGGGTCGGCGGGCGTTCGCTGCCGGCCTCGCCGGCCTGATTCTCGGCCTGGCCAGCTGCGCCCGAGGCGGACCTGGTCCAGCCACGACACCTTCCGAGCCGACCTGCGCGGCCAGCTCGGCCACCCTCACCCTGACCGAGGCTGACAGCGGCCGCTCATTCTGCCTCGCCCCGGGCACCCGGATCGAGGTTTACCTGCACGGGACGCAGACCGCCCAGTGGTCGCCCATCCAGCTCGCCGGCCCGGCCCTGCGCGCGGCGGTCAGCGGCAAACGCGCGCTCGCCCGCGACGTCACCGGAGGCTTCTACGACGCCACGACCGATGGCGAGGCCCAGCTCTCGTCGAGCCGCCCGGCCTGCCCCACGTCCACGCCAGGCACGATGCGGTGCGGTGCCGAACAGAGCTTCCGGGTCGACGTGATCGTCCACTGAGGTCAGACTTGGGCGGCCGCGGAAGGCAGCGCCCACAGTCGCCCTCGGGTCCGGCCGGTACGAACTATGCCGGTATTCATACCTAACCATAACTATTGACCGTATATTGACCCGTGGCTATGGTCTGCACGCCACCACGTAGCGTGGCGAACCCTCGACATAGGGTCGCGTGCCGCGACCCACGAAGGGACGACCATGAGCCTTACCCGCTCCGTCCGGCACCGGGCCAGCCGTTGTGGCCTAGCGCTCGCGTCAACGCTCGCGTTGACGGCCGGCCTGCTGAGCTTCGCGGCTCCCGCATCCGCCGCGGCCGGCGGCAACCCGTACTCCCCCGCATACGGCCATCCCTACCGGCACGGCGTCATACCGACCCGGGAGACCTTGGCGAAGATGAATGCCTACGCGGCCGCACACCCCGGTTCAATCGCCGTCTCCGCCGCCAACCTCCGTTACGGCGGCGGCGTTGACGGCATCGGGGTCACCACCGGCCACCCCAAGGTCTACCTGGTCTTCTGGGGTACACAGTGGGGCACACAGGGCACCGACGCCAACGGTGACCTCACCTTCTCCAACGACACCGCGGGGGCGGCGCCCCGGCTACAGGAGATGTTCAAGGGCCTCGGCACCAACGGCGAGCTGTGGTCCGGCACGGACACCCAGTACTGCGAGGGTGTCGCGGTCGGCACCCAGATCTGCGGCTCGAGCGGCACGCATGTCGCCTATCCCACCGGCGGCGCGCTCTCTGGTGTCTGGTACCACAACAGCGCCGCCGAGCCGACCACGGCCACCCAGCTGCAGCTCGGTCAGGAGGCGGTGACCGCGGCGAGCCACTTCGGCAACACGACGGCCGCGCTCAACCGCAACGCGCAATACGTGATCCTCTCCGCCCACAACGTGCACCCGGACGGTTTCCCCAACGGGGGTTGGTGTGCCTGGCATGACTGGAACGGCGACGTCGGCGCCTCCTCCTCGGTCGGCGACATCGCCTTCACGAACATGCCCTACGTGCTCGATCTCGGCACGAGCTGCGGACAGAACTTTGTCAACGCTGGGTCGGCCGGCACGCTTGACGGCTTCACGATCGTGGAGGGGCACGAGTACTCCGAGACCATCACCGACCAGAACCCTGCCGGCGGGTGGACCGACACCAGTGGCGCGGAGAATATGGACAAATGCGCCTGGATCGCTCCGGGCAGCCAGGGCGGTGCGGCCAACCTCTCCACCGCGCACGGCTCCTTCGCCATGCAGGGCACCTGGTCTAACGACTCGGTCAACCAGACCGGCCAATGCGAGTTCACCCACGCCATCTTCGGCGGGGGCGGCCCGACGGTGACCAACCCGGGCAACCAGACCGGTACGGTCGGCGTCGCGGCCAGCCTGACCATGAGTGCCTCGGGCGGCACGCCGCCCTATACCTGGTCGGCCACCGGCCTGCCGGCCGGCTTGTCGATCAACTCCTCGACCGGGGTGATCTCGGGTACGCCGACGACGGCGACCACCTACAACCCAACAGTCACCGCGACCGACTCGGCCAGCGCCACTGGCAGCACCTCGTTCACCTGGACCATCAGCTCCGGTGGCGGCTGCGCCAGCCCGGGTCAGAAGCTTGGTAACCCCGGCTTCGAGTCCGGCAACACCGTCTGGACCGCATCCGCTGGCGTGATCGGTCAGTGGAGCCCGAGCGAGCCACCACACTCGGGCACCTGGGACGCCTGGTTGGATGGATACGGCACCAGCCACACCGACACCGTCTACCAGAACGTGGCGCTGCCGTCGGGCTGCACCGCCTACACGTTCAGCTTCTGGCTGCACATCGACTCCGCCGAGACCACCACGACGACCGCGTTCGACACGCTGAGCGTGCAGGTGCTC
>JBLNGJ010000388.1:0-5164 GCA_050264675.1 Micromonosporaceae bacterium | reverse complement strand
GTTATCGGTCGTCTGCGTCGGCGCGGTGATGTTCAGCCGGACGTAGCGCGCGGTCGTTGTCGTGATCGGATGGTTGGTGACGCTGGCCGTGTTGCCGGTGACCGTGACCACTGTGTTCCAGGTCGTGCCGTTGCTGGACACCTGCAGGGTGAAGTCCCGCGTGTTCCAGCTCGTCGACTCGCCACCGGCCCCGGCGTGGCGCAGGGTGAAGGATTGGATCGCGACCGCCGAGCCGAGGTCGACCTGCCAGAACTTGGTGGTGCCGAGTGAGCACCACTTGTCGGAGGTGCCGCCGGAGACGCTGCCGTTGACGGCCTTCGCCGGACCCTCATTGGCGTTGCAGGAGGAGTCGGCTGTTGCCGGCTTGTTCAAGGCCACGTTGGTCGGGCCACCGCCCCCACCGCCGTACACCTCCAGCTCGTTGATCCGGGCCGCGCCGTTGCCGTCGTTGGCCGGCGTGGTGACGTTGAGCCGGACGTAGCGAGCCGTGACCGTCGAGATCGGATGGTAGGTGCGACTGGTTCGGTTGCCCGAGACCGTCGCGCGGGTGGTGAAGTTCGTGCCGTCGGTGCTCGTCTGGATCGTGAACGCGCCGGTGTTCCAGCCGGTCTGCTCACCGCCGAGCCCGGCGTGCTTGACCACGAACGAGCTGACGCTCATCGCCGAGCCCAGGTCCACCTGGAGGAACTTGGTTCCGGCGGCGGTCGAGCACCACTTGCTGGTCACGCCGAGCGTGCCATCGAACGCCTTGTCGGGACCCTCGCTCGCCGCGCACGGCGTCGATCCGGTGGCCGGCCGTCCCAGGGCGAGGTTGGTGCCGAGGCTCGGCGCGGCAGGCGGTGGTGTGAAGCCGTCGTTGAACGAGGGCGGCACGTTGGCCGCGGCTGTGCCCCAGCTGCTCGGGCTCGCGCCCATGCTGAAGGCCAGGGTGGCGCCGCCCGCGATCTCGGCGTAGCTGATCCAGTTGCGCTGGGTCGAGCCGCCGTTGAGCGCGAAGCTCTGCACGTACGGTGAGGCCGGCCCGGCGTTGGTGCCGTTGATCTGGATGTCGCCGGCCGGTCGGTCGATGAGGATCGACGGGAAGAGCGGGCCGTGCAGGGCGAGCGTGTCGGCTCCCGGCGTCGCCGGGTACATGCCCATGGCCGCCCACACGTACCAGGCCGAGGTGGCACCCAGGTCGTCGTTGCCTGGCAAACCGCCGGCCCCGGTGGTGAACGACTCGGTCATGACGCGGCGCACCGCCGAGGAGGTGCCGGCCGGGAAGGCGGCGAAGTTGTAAGCCCATGGAACTCCGTGTTCGGGCTCGTTGCCGATGTAGAAGAACGGGGCCGAGAGCCCACCGTTGAGCTGGGTGAAATGGTGGTTGAGGCGCTGGATCGCGGTCGGCGGGCCGCCCATGAGGTTTATCAGCGACTGGAAGTTGTACGTGATCATCCAGGTGTACTGCGACGCATTGCCCTCTGTGTAGCCGGACGGGCTGGCCGGGTTCAGCGGCCATGGCCAGGTGCCGTCGGAGTTGCGGTCGTGGATGTACTGCGACTCGGTGTTGAACACGTTGCGCCACCACTGAGCGCGGGTGATGTAGGTGTTGTAGAGGCCGGTGTTGCCCAGCGCCTGGGCGAACTGGGCGATGGCGAAGTCCGACGCCGAATACTCCTCGGAGTCGGATGGGTCCTCGTGGATGTACTGCCGCTGCACGTAACCGGACTGACGCCCGCGGATCGGGCTGCCCTGCGTCGTGCCGCCGTTGGAGCTGGCGTTCATCAGGTTGAGCGCGGCCGCGGTGTCGAAGCTGCGGGCGCCGAACGCGTACAGGCTGGTGACGATGATGGGACCGGGATCGCCGGTCATCACGAAATGCTCGTTGTTGTTGTGGGACCACTTGGGCAGCAGGCCACCCTGTTGCCCGTCCAGGACCATCGACTTGGCGATGTCGGAGGCCTCGTTCGGCGCGATCAGCGCGATCAGAGCCGCCCACGAGCGGTAGATGTCCCAGCCCGAGTAGTTCTGGTAGACGGTGTGGCTGGCCGTGTGGATCGCGTTGTCGAACCCGCGGTACTGACCATTGAGGTCGCTCGCGATGTTCGGGTTCAGCAGCACGTGATAGAGCGCGGTGTAGAACTTCTGCAGGTCCGATGTGGAGCCACCGGTCGCCTGAACCCGGTTGAGGATGGTGTTCCATTCGGTGTCGGCGTTGGTCCGGACCGCGGTGAAGTTGAAGCCGGACTGCTCGCCGTTGAGGTTGGCCTGGGCGTTGGCCTGGCTCACGAAGGAGATGCCCACCCTGACCTGCACGACCGCGTTGGCGGTGGTGTCGAAGTTGAGCCAGCCGCCGGAATTGACGCCGCTGGTGCCGGTCGACCCGGACGAGACCGTGCTGCCCAGCCAGGTTCCGACGCTGGAGGGAGTGCGGTCGAACTCCATCCGGAAGAAGATCTGGTACGTCTTCGACGAGCCGCAGAAGCCGCCGCCGGTGAACGTTCCCGTCACGGTCGCCCCGCTGATGCTGATCGACCCACTGCGGTTGCCGGTGGCGCTGCGGCTGGTGTTGATGAGCACCTTGGCCGAGGTTGAGGACGGGTAGGTCAACCGCATGATCGCGGTACGCCGGGTCGCCGACAGCTCGACCTGGGTGTTGCCGTACGTGCTGAGCACCGCCTTGTAGTAGCCGGGCTGGGCGACCTCCTGGCTCTTCGTCTGGGTCGCCGCGTAGCCGGTCCACCCGGTGCCGGGAGAGGTCGAGATGGCCCCGGTGATCGGCAGCAGGCCGATGTCCTCGTTGTTGGCACAGCCGGCGCCGTTGAAATGGGTCAGGCTGAACTCCTGGATCTGGGTGTCACTGAACCGGTAGCCCGATGGTGACGCCGTCGGCGTGTCCGGGCTGAACTGCACCATGCCGAACGGGAGCACGGGGCCGGGGACGGTGCTGCCGCCGGCCCCGCCGGGAACCGGGTTGGGGGAGTTGCTGTCATCGCTGCCGATGAACGGGTTGACGTGCTGGGTGAGCGCCAACACGGCCCCGTGCGCGGGCACCGGCCCGGCGACCACGATGCCGGCGGCAACGAGCAGGCCCGCGGCGGAGGATGAGACCCGCGCGCGCCACCGACGTTGGCTGGTGCGACGGGCGGCGGCGGAGACTGGATGTTTGGACATGACCCTCTCCCTCGGCGACGGTGTTGCGCCACGACGCGTGACGAGCGCCGTCACTCTGAGAGACAGAGAAATACGGACATCGACGTATGTCAACCCTGCACCGGCGGGCCCGGCCCGAACCGCGTTGCGTGTTTGCGGCGATCGGACCGACGGGTAATCGGGCGGCATGACGAAGGGCCGAGAACCGGACACCGTCGCTGACGGCGCAAGTGACGTGATGGCCGAAGACGAGAGCGTACACGTGCCGGCCGCCGCCGCCGAGCTGGCGGAGAGCATCGAACACAAGGGGGAGTCGGCGTTCATCGCCGACATCTCCGATTGGGATCAGGAAGACCCGCTCCCTTGAGGCCGACCCTGGGCTACTGACCCGTGCGTCCGTCGATGCACTCGCGCAAGAGGTCGGCGTGCCCACAGTGGCGGGCGTACTCCTCGATCATGTGGATCAGAATGTCCCGTACGCTGGCCGGCTCGCCGCGCGGCGTGAGCACCATGGCATCGAGGTCGATCGGTCCGTCCAGCCACGCATCGGCCGCCGCGATCTGCGCCTTCCATTCGGCGAATGCGTCCTCGACGACGGCTGGGTCGGCGAGCGCGCCGTTGAAATCGAGATCGTCGTCCTCTGTGGACCAGAACAGCCGGGGCAGTTCCCGGTGACCCTGCAGCGACCGCTGGAACCAGTTGTGCTCCACCCGCGCCATGTGCCGGATCAGGCCGAGCAGGCTCAGCGTCGACGGCGGCACCGACCGGGTAGCAAGCTGCGCGGCGGTGAGGTCTTCGCACTTCAGGCCGAGCGTGAGCCGGTAGTTGGACAGGTAGTCGCGGATGGTGGCCAGCTCACCGGTCGCGCTGGCCGTCGTTCGCGGGTCGTCCTCGGGCCTGGCCCACATCCCGCTGAAGCCGATCACATGCTCGTTGGTCATGGGCGTTCAGCGGGTGTTGGCGATCTCGGCGATGGAGACCGGTCGGGTCGTCTTGAACGGAAAGACCTGACGAACCCGGATCCGGTCCGGGGAGCCCTTGGCCGAGACCCAGTAGTCGTCGGTGCCGGCGATCCGCACGATCGTCGCTTCGGACCAGCCGTAGACCAACCGGGCGTAGGACGCCACCGCCGAGCCGCGGTCGGGCTGCTTGCCGGCCTCGAACGCCGCCTGTACCTGCTCCGCCTGGCGCAGGCTGTTCTCCGGCCACTGCGACCACGTCGGCGGGTTGGCGATATCGACGGCGAGGCGGTTCGGAGACGGGTAGGTCATGAGCATGAAGCCGGCGACCCGGTCGATGCCGACCCCGAACGTGAGCACATTCTCGAAGTCACCCGACATCGTCGCCTGCTTCATTGTCGGGTAGTTCGGGGTGAAGCTCGTCGGTCCCTGGTAGGTCGGCTGCCGGCCGCCCCAACTGGCGTACGCATCGTGGATCGTGACCTGGAGGAACGCGCTGCCCTGCACGGCAACGGTCGCGCCCGAAGGGTCGGCGCGCACGATGGGCACATAGTGTGCCTCGACGGTGCCGAACGGGCCACTGAAGTCGAACTCGATCCGGTCATGAATCTTGTGCTGGAGCACGCGGAACGCGGTGAGCACCGGCACCGTGGCCGGGTGCGGGACCGACAGGGTGCGCGGCTCGATCGGCCACACCGGCCCGGTCTCCACCCTCGGTGGCCGGAGCACGGGCGCGTCGACGGGTGGCGCCGGCGACGCCGACGCCGTCGGGGCCGGCGCTCCTGGCGGTTGCGGCTTTGCGGCGCACGCCGCGCCGAGCAGCACGATCAGGAGCGCGGCGACCGCCGCCGGCAGGCGGTTGCGACGTGCGCGGTGCATCCGTATCGCCTCCCCTGGCCGCGGACCGGCGGCCCACCACCGACGTTGGCTGCCGGCGACAGAGATCGAGGAGGGCCGTTGGCCATCCGCCGAGGACCGTCGTTACCCGACCATACCATCCGGTCCTGGCAGGGCGATCTTGTAATCATCCATGCCTGGCCGGCCCGGGGAGGGCGTTGGGCCGGCGCGCCCGC
>JBLNGJ010000387.1:0-4816 GCA_050264675.1 Micromonosporaceae bacterium | reverse complement strand
GTGGTTGTAGCTGGTCTGCTCGCCGCAGTGCGGTCGCGGGGAGAGTCGATGGCCGCCCAGCGGCTGGTGCTTGTGGGGGCGGGTGCCGCTGGCGTCGGCATCGCCCGGCTCACCGAGACTGTCATGCGCAGCGAGGAGGCACGGGTCGATCCGCGGCCAGCGGTGCTGATGGTGGACTCGCGCGGACTCGTCTTCGAGGGCCGCGAACAGATCGACGACGACAAGCGACCCTTCGCACTGCCCGCTGAGGCCCTGGCCCGGTATGGGTTCCCACCGGCGACCCGGTACGACCTGGAGACCGTGATCAGGCGGGTGGCGCCGACGATCCTGATCGGCACGACGAGCGTGGCTGGCACGTTCAGCGAGACAGCCATCCGTGAGATGGCCGCGCGGGTGCCCGCCCCGATCGTCCTCCCGCTCTCCAACCCAACCGCCAACGCGGAGGCGACACCGGCCGACGTGTTGACCTGGAGCGGTGGCCGCGCCGTGGTGGCGACCGGCAGTCCGTTCGACCCCGTCGTCGTTGACGGTCGCCGGAGGCTGGTAGGCCAAGCCAACAACGTCTTCATCTTTCCCGGCGTCGGGCTCGGCGCGATCGTCGCCGCAACCCGTGAGATCACCGACCGGATGTTTCTCGCCGCATCCCGCACGCTGGCCGGGATGACCTCCCCGGAACGCATCGCGGCCGGTGCACTCTATCCACCACTGGCGGACCTGCGTCCGATCTCGCGGGCGGTAGCCATAGCGGTGGCTCGGGAGGCTGTCACCGCGGGCCTCGCTCGCATACCGGACGATCTCGACGTGGAGGTCGCGGTCGACGAAGCAATGTGGACACCGCAGTACTGAGCAAACAGGAGGCGCACGCCCTGGCCGGGCTGGCCGACTACCGACGGGCGCTCGACGACCCGGCCGGCGCACGTGATCTCTACCGACAGGCTACCGACCTCTACACCGAACTCGGTACGCCGCACGACCATCGCGTTCCCGACGAGCTGTTGGCGCTCGACACTGACACCGACTGCTGATCCAGACTGCATGCCCGAGCATGCGGAGCACCGCTACCGGCCGCTCAGTGAGCCGGCCGACCGGACCGGTACACGCTGACGTGGTAGGCGCTTGCCGCCGTGAACGGCGCCTCATGCCAATCGCCCCACCGCGCCTCCAGCTGCAGCCCGGCGAGTTGCGCCATGAGGTCCATCTCGAAGTGGGTGACACCGCGTCCGCGTACCGGATAGAACGTCGTGCCTTCGGGGCGCAGCACGATCTGGCTTCCGGTGAAAACGCCGGTGACGGGATCGGCGCTGCTGACCATCAGCATGACCTCATCCGGTTCGATCGTCATGCAGCTCACGTTGTCGCGCCGGTCGCCGCCGCGCCCCTGGGAGAACATGGTCTCCAGCGCAAACCGACCGCCTGGGCGCAGGTGCCGCGCGGCGTTACGGAAACACGCGACCTGGGTCGCCTGATCAGGCAGTGCCATGATTGTATTATGTCCAATGTAGACGAGTTCGAACCGCTCGGCGAGCTCCGTCTCGGCCATGTCGCCGACCGTCATGCGTACCGCATCGCCGCCCGGCTTGGCCCGCATTTGGGCAACCATCTCCGGCGCGATCTCAATGGCGTGGACGGTGATGCCACGGGCCGCCAACGGAACCGCCAGCCGTCCCGTGCCTGAGCCGAGGTCCAGCGCGCTGCCGCCGGCACCCGCAAGCTCGGCGAGCTTGGCCACCGCCGCATCGGTGTCCATGAAGTCGGCGTGCCAGGTGTCGTAGTGCGGCGCGTACCGCTGCCCGTACGTGCTCTGCTGGTAGCCCTCCATCGTTACCGCCGCCCGCTCGGCATGAGTTCGTGGGTCGGTGCGGAAACTGGCGGTCGCATGCGCGGGGCCTCCTTCACGTGCGGGCAGACCGAACCGTTCCGCCCCGTGGGTTGAGTTGCAGCGTAGTAGACCGATTCATCCTCGGCCGGCGGGAGATGACGATGGCCGACCCGGCCCCCGGCGCCGCGGTACCTCCTTACGGGGGAGCAATCATGAGACCGTACGGGCCATGGCGGATCGCGCCGGACGTGCTGACACTCAGGCGTGAACCTTGGCAGGCACACCATCGACGGTCGGGACGGCTTATGACCAGACGTCTGCGGCGGCAACTGGCCATCGTCGGGGCGCTCGTCGCGACGACGTTACTGCTGCCCGGCGGGTCGGCCGGCGCGGTGGTGGGCGGCGCGGATGCCACCGGCCTCTATCCGTACTTTGCCCGGATCATCGTCTTCGCCGGCGGCGAACCACACTACTGCGGTGGCGCGTTGATCGACCGGACCTGGGTGCTGACGGCGGCCCACTGCTTCCAGCACGACCAGCCGGTCGAAAGCACGGTCCTGCAGCTGCCCGGCAGCGACTACACGTCGCACGGTGTGCGCATCCACCCGCTGTACAACGGCCACGTGACCGACGGACACGACCTCGCACTGGTCTTCATCGACCCGTCCAAAACGGTTGGCGCCGTGCAGATCCAGGTCGGCGCGCCCGCCGATCCCGGGGCGTACGCTGCCGGCACCCTCGCCACGGTCATGGGTTGGGGATTCACCTCGGCCGGAACCGGCCTCAGCGACCGGCTGATGGCCGCCGACACGGTCCTGCGTAGTGACGCCTATATGGACGCCCTGTTCAACCCGTGGAAGCACAGCTGGTGGCCGTTCCACCCGGGCGCCACGGACAAGTGGCCGGACGACCTGGTCGTCGGCGCCGGCGGGAAGCGCCAGACGACGTGCGAGGCGGACAGTGGAGGGCCGCTCGTCGTGTACCGCAACGACGTCCCGATCGAGGTCGGCGTTACGAGCTTCGGGCCAAAATCGTGCAACAGCGCTGCGGGCTTCGCGGAGCTGGCCCGGGCCCAACTAGCCTGGGTCGCCAGCGAGGTGCCATCGGTGACGGCGCGGTGGGGCGGCTGCGACGCCGGCTTCGGCACGGTGGGTCGGTACACCGTGCGCTACACCCAGACCAGCTTCGCCGGAGCCGAACGCGACGGCAGCTACTACTGGGCGTTCGGGTGCGAGCCGCTCGAGCCCCCGACCAACGGCGGGTAGCACCGGCGACGCCCAGGTGCGTCCAACCGGGGATTGGTCGTCACGCGAAGGCCAGCACGGGTGGAGGAGGCTGGTCGCCTCCTCCACCACGATAGGCCGGTGCTTACGACGCCCAGATCACCCGGGTGAAGGTGAGGTTGCCGCCGCCAAGGTCACGCACGAACAGGCCGAAGCCGTGGCTCGCCGAGCCCTCCACGAGCGTGCCCCACTTGGCCACGGTCTCGGGCGTGCGGTCCTCCGCCAGCCAGGACTCGTACCGGTCCCACCGGTTGGCGAACGAGGTCACCATTTGCCGCCACGACGGAGTGTTGTACTGCGCCATGGCGAAGTACGTGTCGTTGAGCTTCACCGAGCCACGGCTGATGTGGTTACCCGTGGTGATGCTGATCGACGCGACCCCCAACCAGCCGGTCGTGCCGTACGCGGCGTTGCAGACCTCGACGTGGCCGGTGGTGGCCGTGCACGAGGTCCGGCTGCCGAACGAACCCGTTTGGATCGTGGTGTTCAGCTTGGACGAAGCGGTCCAGTCTGACGACGCGGTCGACAGGTAGCTGTTCCAGGTCGACGTCACGTTCCGGTCGAGCTTGATGGTGAAGGGGTTGGCGGTTCGAGCCCAGTGGTAGTTCCCCCAGCTGTGATTCGCCTGCGCCGGCGTACCGATCAAACTGGCCGCGACGACAGCGGCCGCGCTCGCGACCGCCAAGAGCCGAGGCCGGTGAGGCTAGGACGGTGAGACCACGGCAAGACCCTCGGTTTGGGCGGCCTGAGCCAGCCGACGGTCGTACGCCACGAACCAACTCACACCAGCTCCCAACGATGCGGCGGTGGCGATGTGGATAGCGTCCAGGCTGCGCAGCGCCCGATCGGCGAGCGCCGCCGCAGAGTCCAGAATCGGGTCGCTGAGCGGAACCTGATGCAGCAACGCCAGCACTGATGCCAGCACCGGCAGAGCGGTTGGCTCCACGCACCGGAGGGCTCGAGTCGTCTCCGTACGTGCCAACGCCGACGCCACCAGCGGCTGTGGGTTGGCGGCGAGCCATGCCCGCAACGCGTGGGTCTCAGCCTCCCGACGGACCAGCTTGACCACCGCCGAAGAGTCCAGGTAGATCACAACCGATCGTCTCTTAACGTCGACACCACCGCCGAACTGTCCTGCGCATCACTAGCCTCGACCGGTGCCACGGCGAGCAGTGCGGCCACCCCACCGGGATTACTGGCCGGCGTCAAACGACCCTGCATGATCAGCTCGTCAACGGCCGGATCACCGGTCCGCGGCAGGGGCACCAACATCGCGATCGGTCGATCGTGCTCGGTGATCACCACGGTCTCCCCCGCCGCGGCCCGATGGATCACCTTCGAAGTGTTCCGGGTAACCTCGCGGATCCCCATCGTTGTCATGACAAAATGATAGCACATTAGTCAGCTGGGCCGGCCGCAGGACTTGCCCGGCTCCACGCCACTGAAGCGGACCCGGCTCCGCCGAGGCGGCCCATGACGCGGTCACTACTGTGGACGGCGTGCGCAGATGGATGGCACGGGCGGCCTGGTCGTCGCGCTGATCGCCGCGGGCCTGTACTGGTTCCAGCCATGGAAGCTGTTCACGTCCAAGACCGTCAACGACGCCGTACCGACGATCGCGGCGACCGGGGTGGGCTCGGGTACGCCGATCGCCCAACCGGCGGCGGTTCTGGTGGCCCAGGGCCCGCTGATCACCCACGAGCACGCGACCTCG
>JBLNGJ010000386.1:0-2934 GCA_050264675.1 Micromonosporaceae bacterium | reverse complement strand
GCTCACCGGCCTCGGCCAGCAGCTGGCGGCAGGCCGCCACCCGGTCCTCCTCCAGCAGCGACTTGCCCACGCCATGGCCCTGGGCGGCGAGGAAGGTGAATGCCATCCCGCCGCCAATGAGTAGCCGGTCGACCTGCGGCAGCAGGGATGCGATCACGCCGAGCTTGTCGGAGACCTTGGCGCCGCCGAGCACCACGACAACGGGCCGCTGCGGGTCGACGGTCAGCCGCCGTAGCACCTCCAGCTCCCGCTGGACCAGACCGCCGGCGTAGTGCGGCAGCAGCGCGGCCACGTCGAAGACGCTCGCGTGCTTGCGGTGCACCGCGCCGAACGCATCGTCGACATAGGCCGAGGCATCGCCGGCGAGGGCCCGCGCGAACTGCGTACGTTCGGCGTCGTCCTTACTCGTCTCGCCCGGGTTGAAGCGCAGGTTCTCCAGCAGCAGGACGCCCCCGTCACCGAGCCGGGACCGCGCGGCCTGCGCGGCCGGGCCCACGGTGTCGGTGGCGAACTCGACCGGCGCGTCGAGCAGTTCGGCCATCCGGTCGGCCACCGGGGCGAGCGTGAACGCCGGGTCAACGCCCTTGGGACGGCCGAGGTGCGAGCAGATGACCACCCGCGCGCCGGCTTCCGCCAGCGCCGACACCGTCGGCAGCACAGCCCGGATCCGGCCGTCGTCGGCGATCCGGGTCTGGCCCTCGCCGCGGTCCAGCGGGGTGTTGAGGTCAGCCCGGACAAGCACGCGCCGACCCGCCACGCCTTCGGCCAGCAGGTCGTCCAGGGTCTTCACAGGCGTGCGCCCACCAAGGCGACGAGGTCGACCAGCCGGTTGGAGTAACCCCACTCGTTGTCGTACCAGCCGATGGTCTTGACCTGGTCGGCGATCACTTTGGTCAGGCCGGAGTCGAAGATGCACGAGGCCGGGTCGGTGACGATGTCGGTGGAGACGATCTCGTCTTCGGTGTAGCTGAGGATGTTCTTGAGCGGCCCCTCGGCCGCCGCCCGCATGGCCGCGTTGACCTCGTCGACCGTGGTCTCCCGGGACACGGTCACGGTCAGGTCGGTCACCGAGCCGGTCGGGATCGGCACGCGCATCGCGAACCCGTCCAGCTTGCCCTTCAGATCTGGCAGCACCAGGCCGATCGCCTTGGCCGCGCCGGTGGAGGTCGGCACGATGTTCCGCGCCGCGGCCCGGGCCCGCCGCAGGTCCTTGTGCGGACCGTCCTGCAGGTTCTGGTCCTGGGTGTACGCGTGGATGGTGGTCATCAGGCCGCGCTGGATGCCGAACGTGTCGTGGAGGACCTTCGCCTTCGGGGCGAGGCAGTTCGTGGTGCACGACGCGTTGGAAATGATCGTGTGCCGGGTCGGGTCATACGTCTCGTGGTTGACGCCCATCACGATCGTGACGTCCTCGTTCTTGGCGGGCGCCGAGATGATGACCTTCTTGGCGCCGTTCTGGACATGCTGGCGCGCCTTCTCGGCGTCGGTGAAGAGCCCGGTCGACTCGATCACGATGTCGGCGCCGAGGTCGCCCCAGGGCAGCTTGGCCGGGTCACGCTCGGCGAACGCCTTGAACGTGTTCCCGCCGACGGTGATCTCGTCGGCGGTCGCCTTGACCGGGTAGGGCAGCCGGCCCAGGATGCTGTCGTACTTGAGCAGGTGCGCGAGCGTGGCGTTGTCGGTCAGGTCGTTCGCGCCGACCAGCTGCACGTCGGCGCCCGAGGCGAGCACCGCCCGGTAGAAGTTGCGGCCGATGCGGCCGAAGCCGTTGATGCCCACTCGGATGGTCACAGGGAACATCTCCTCGTCGCGCAGAACGGTCGCGTCAACCCTATCCGAGGTGCGCGGGCCGCTCGATCACAACCCCCCGCGCGGCTCAGCTCGCGAGCATCTCCGGGGTAACCACCGACTCCGTGTCGGGAATACCCAGATCGCGGGCGCGCTTGTCGGCCAGCGCCAGCAGCCGCCGGATCCGCCCGGCGATGGCGTCCTTGGTCAGCGGCGGGTCGGCCAGGGTGCCCAGCTCTTCCAACGAAGCTTGCCGATGCTCGAGCCGCAGCCGGCCGGCGCTGGTCAGGTGCCACGGAGCGTCCTCGCCGAGGATCTCCAGCGCGCGGGTGACCCGGGCCGACGCGGCCACCGCGGCTCGGGCCGAACGGCGCAGGTTGGCGTCGTCGAAGTTGGCCAACCGGTTCGCGGTGGCCCGCACCTCGCGGCGCACCCGACGCTCCTCCCAGGCCAGCACGCTCGCGTGGGCGCCGATGCGGGTCAGCAGGGCGGCGATCGCGTCGCCGTCCTTGACCACGACCCGGTCCACGCCGCGCACCTCGCGCGCCTTCGCCGAGACACCGGTGCGTCGGGCCGCGCCGACCAGCGCCAGGGCCGACTCGGGGCCGGGGCAGGTGATCTCGAGCGCGCTCGACCGACCCGGCTCGGTCAGCGAACCGTGCGCGAGGAAGGCCCCCCGCCAGGCGGCCACGGCACAGCAGGTGTTGGCCGAGACGACGTGGGGCGGAAGGCCGCGCACCGGCCGGCCGCGCACGTCGAGCAGGCCGGTCTGCCGGGCCAGGGCCTCGCCGTCCTTGACCACGCGAACGATGTAGTGGCTGCCCTTGCGCAGCCCGCCCGAGGCGAGCACGTGGAACTCGCTGGCGTACCCATACACCTCGGCGATCTCGCGTCGCAGCCGCCGCGCGGCCGCACCGGTGTCCAGCTCGGCCTCGACCACGACCCGGCCGGAGACGATGTGCAACCCGCCGGCAAACCGCAGCAGGGCAGCCATCTCCGCGCGTCGACAGCACGGCTTGGGCACATCGACCCGACTCAGTTCGTCCTTGACGGATGCGGTCATCGCCATCGTGTTCGTCACCTCATGGGACCTTCTGTGCCCAGCACCTCATGCAGCGCGGCCGCGAGCGCGACCGGGTCGTGTCT
>JBLNGJ010000385.1:0-10536 GCA_050264675.1 Micromonosporaceae bacterium | reverse complement strand
CCCGGTCCACCTTACCGTTGGGCGTCATCGGCAGCGCGGGCAGCACGACGATAGCGGCGGGCACCATGTATTCGGGCAGCCGTGACGCTGTGAACGCGATCAGCTCGGCTGGCGTGGCGTCCGCGGCAACGTAGGCGGTCAGGGACGGGTCGGCGGGGCCAGGTCGCTCGGCGGCCACATAGGACTCCCGGACCGCGGGGTGCTGCCGCAGCACGGCCGCTATCTCGCCGGGCTCGATCCGGAATCCGCGGATCTTGACCTGATCGTCGAGCCGGCCGAGGTACTCGAAGGATCCGTCGGCCCGGCGACGGACCAAGTCGCCGGTCCGGTACATCCGCTGCCCCGGTGCGGCGATATCAGGCACGAAGGACCTGGCCGTGGCGGCCGGATCCGTCAGGTAGCCACGGGCCACGCCCGCGCCAGCCAGGCACATCTCGCCGGGCTCGCCATCGGGCACCGCATCGAGACCGTCGAGCACGTAGCAGCGCACACCGTCGAGGGGCAGGCCGATCGGCGGCGGCACCGGCCCGCCCGGCAGCACCGCGGTGCCCGTCGCGACCACCGTGCACTCGGCCGGGCCATACAGGTTGATCAGGGTGAACGGCAGGCCAGGCGGCACACCGCGCTGCATCGCCGAGCCGCCGGTGTGCATTCTCCTCAGCGCGGTGTGAGCCGGCCACGGCACGTCGAGCACCGCCTCGGCCAGCGGCGTGGGCAGGAACGTCGCGGTGATCTGCTCGTCGACCAGCCAGGCGACCAGGTCTGCCGGTGAGGTGCGCACGGGCGCGGGCGGCACCACCAGCGTGCCTCCGGCGGCCAGGGTGGGCCAGGTCTCCCACACCGACACGTCGAATCCCGGGGCGCCCAGCAACGTCGTGCGGTCTCGCGGACCCAGGGGGTAGGCACCCTCGTGCCAGCGCATCAGGTTCGCGAGGCCGCCATGTCTGATCGCGGTTGCCTTGGGCCGACCCGTCGAGCCCGAGGTGAAGATGACGTACGCCAGCGCGGCATCGTCCGGCCTGGGCCCCGGCTCGAGGCGTTCGGGGGGCGCCTGCGCCAGGTCGACGACCTCGGGTTCGTCCAGCGGCACGCCGGCGGAGAGCAGCGGGCCGGTAGTGATCACGGCCGCGGCACCCGAGAGCGCCAGCAGGTCCCTGATCCGTGCGGCCGGATGGGCCGGATCGAGCGGCACGTAGGCCGCCCCGGCCAGCAGCACGGCCAGTTCGGCGACGACGATCTCGGCGGACCGCTCGGCGTAGACGGCCACCACATCATCCGGTCCGATTCCGCGCCGGGCGAGCCGGGCCGCCAGGCCGGAGGCGTGCCGGCCCAGCTCCAGGTACGTGAGCCGCCGGTCACCGTCCTGTACGGCGATCGCGTCCGGCGCCTGGGCGACGCGGGAACGGAAGCGGTCGAGCACCATCACGCACGTGTCCTTAGCTGGTGGCCGCTCGTTCTGCGGCGCTGGTGGTCACACGCCCGTCGCCCGATGACCCGGCGGTCTGCTCCATCGCGCGGCGCAGACTCAGCGGACGCATGTCGGTCCAGATCTCTTCGATGTGGGCAAGGCAGTCGGCCTCGGGGCCGCGGAAGCCTTCACCCCGCCAACCGGCCGGCAGGTCACGGTCGGCTGGCCAGATCGAGTACTGCTCCTCGTCGTTGAGTACCACGAGGAAGGTCCGATCTCGTTTCGGTTCGTCCATGGTCAGTTCTCCTTTCGCGCGGGCTGCCGATTGCCGACGTCGCACCGGTCATGGTTACCGTTGTCCCGGACCCGGCCAGGGCCCGGCTGACCGGGTCGGGCACCCGTCCGTCCGCTATCCGCACCGAAGCCACTCCGCCGGCTAATGCCTCACGGGCGGCGACGAGTTTGAGGGCCATGCCACCGCCGGCGAACCCGCCGGGCGCGCCGGTCGGCGGCACCTCGTAGGTGCGCTGCACGCTGGTGTCGTCCCCGGGATCGGCGAGCACGCCCGGTGCGCCGGTCAGCAGCACCAGTCGGTCGGCACCGAGTGCCACGGTGAGCGCGGCCGCGACCCGGTCGGCGTTGACGTTCACCGGGCGGTCGTGCTCGTCGAGCGCGGGCGGCGAGACCACCGGCACGAAACCAGACCGCAGCAGCGTTTCCACCAGTTCGGTGCGCACGGCGCTGATCCGGCCGCTGTGGTTGTCACGCACCAGCACGGTCCGACCGTCCACAACAGACCGGATGGCCGGCTTTCGGCTGGCGCGCAGCATCCCGCCGTCCAGACCGGTGAGGCCGACGGCGGGCACCCCGAGCCGAGACATCTCAGCGACGATCTTCGGCTTGACCGCACCGGCCAGCGCGAGGACAACCACCTCCAGCATCGCCGGGTCGGTGTACCTGACCGACACTCCGTCCGGGGCGACCAGGGTGCGATGCAGCAGACCGAGCTTCCCCCCCAGTCGGGCGATCTCGCCGGAACCACCGTGGACGAGGAGGATGGACTCTCCTTTGTGGACGAGCCGGCCAATGTCGGCGCAGACGCCTGCGGCGTCCACGGCCGGGTTGCCGCCACATTTGACGACGGTCAGCAGTCTGGTGGTCACGGTTCTCCTAGATGGGATGCAGGCCGGCGAAGGACAGGCCGAGGGTCTCCGGCCAGCCCATCCGGATGTTCAGACACTGGACCGCGTTACCCGCGCCGCCCTTCATGAGGTTGTCCAGCGCCGCGATGGCCACCAGCCGACCGGTGTCCTCATCGCACGCGTACCCGACGTCGCAGAAGTTCGATCCCGACAGGATCTTCGGCTCCGGGTATCGGTACTTGCCCCGCTGCTGCGCGACCAGCCGGACGAACGGCTCGTCGTGGTACTGCTCCCGGAACGCCCGACGTACTGCCGACCGGTCGATGCCTGGTTTGGGGGTGACGTGACAGATGGTCTGCACGCCACGGACCGCCTCGACCCCGGTCGCGGTCATGGTGACCGCAACGCCGACGTGTCGGGAGACCTCGGCCTCGTGCCGATGCCCGGTCGGCGCGAACACCCGCATCGCCCCACTGCGTTCGGCGTGCAGGTTCGCCTCGCCGGCGGTGGCACCGGATCCGCTCGATCCGGTACGCGCGTCCAGCCGCACGTTCGGTTCGATCATGTCCCGGATCGGGTACAGCGCGAGCACGCCCGCCACCGCCATGCATCCGGGGACACTGATCAGGTCGGCACTGCGCAGGCTCTCCCGGTGCAGCTCGGGTATCCCGGGAACGAACTCGCCGAGCAGGTGCGGCGCGGTGTGCTCGGTGCCGTAGTAGCGCCGGAAAACCTCGGGGTTATCCAGCCGGAAGTCGCCGGTGAGGTCGATGACCTGCTTGGTGTGTCCGATCCAGCGGTCGATCTGGGTCATGGCGGCGCCGTGCGGCGTGGCGACGAAGACGGTGTCGTGCTCGTCCACGTGATCCGCCGAACAGAACAGCAGGTCAGTGGCGGACCGCAGATTCGGGTGCACACCGTCGACCCGCTTGCCCGGGAACCGGGAGGAGACCGCTGCCACCACCTCGACCTCGGGATGGCCGACGAGCAGTCGCAGCAGTTCCCCGCCCATGTAACCGGCCGCGCCGACCACCGCGACGCGGATCACTCGCCCCAGTCCTCTTCGACCTCGGGCGCGAGTGCGAGCACTGCCGGGCTCAGCGCCACGATCTCCAGTTCGTTCCGGCAGCCGGCGCACTCGACGATCTCGTTGAGCCGTACCGAATCGCTGATCGGCACGTCGTCCGCGCATTCTGGGCAGGCAGGCATGGTGGTCATGGGGTGATGTCCTTTCGATCGTTGGTCCCGGAGCGGGCCGCCGCGTCGAGGGTGGTGCAGACCATCCGCACGACCCGCTCCGCGGTGAGGTCGTAGTGCGTGAGGAGGTATTCCTGGTTGCCGACCGCATCGACGAACTGATCCGGCATCCCCAATCGCAGGACCCTCGTCGGTGCCGCCTGCGCCAGAGCTTCGGCCACCGCGCCGCCGAGACCGCCGCTGCACCAGTGCTCCTCGATAGTCACCACGAGCGCGGCCGGTCGCACCGCCTCGACCAGCGTCTCGGTGTCGAGGGGTCGCACCGTGTGCAGGTTCAGCACGGTGGCCTCGATGCCGTGCCCGACAAGGACGTCCGCCGCGGCGAGGCAGGCGAGCACCGGGTAGGGGCCGCAGCCCGCGAGCACCACGTCGCCACCCTGCCGCAGCGCCTGCGCCTGGCCGATGACCGGGAGATGGGCCGCGGGCAGTGGCGGTGACGGTTTGCGGCCGAGCCGGACGTAGAGCGGACCGGCCAGGCGCAGGCTCTGATCGACGAACGCCTCCGTGGCGGCCGCGTCGGCCGGCACCACCACGGTCATCCCGGGCAGCACCCGCAGCAGGGCCAGGTCTTCCAGGGCCTGGTGAGTCGGACCGAGGTGACCGGCGGCGAGACCGCCGTGGGTGGCCATGATGCGGACCGGCAGCCGGTTGTAGGCGATGTCAATCTTGACGGCTTCCAGTGCGCGGGAGGCGAAGGCGGCCATCGTGTTCACGAACGGCATCCGTCCGCACGCGGCCATCCCGGCGGCTATACCCATCAGGTTGTGCTCGGCGATGCCGAGGTTGAGGTACTGCTCCCCGGCCCCCGCGGCGTGCTCCGCGCTGAACAGGCCGGTGTCGGTATCCAGGCAGATAACATCGGGGTGCCGGTCCAGCACGGCCAGCAGGCGGTCCCGATATGCCTCTCGGGTCGCGCGGCTCATCGGGCGGTGTCCGTGACCCGCAACGCGGCCACCGCCCGTGCGTGGTTGCGCTCCGATAGCGTCACGTAGTGGCTGGCGGCCCGGCCGGCGAGGAGCGGGAACCCGTGCCCCTTGACCGTACGGGCGATCAGAACGCTCGGCTTGCCCGGTTCCCATGGCGCGGCGGCGAGGTGACCGGCCAGCTGGGTCGCGTCGTGACCGTCCACGTCACGGACCGCCCAGCCGAAACAGCGCCAGCGTTCGGCCAGCGGTTCCATCGGCGCGATCCACTCGGCCGGACCGGTCAGCTGCAGCCCGTTGCGATCCACCACGGCGACCAGCCGGTCCAGCCGCAGCGACGCGGCCGCGATGGCCGCCTCCCACACCGAACCTTCCTGGAGTTCGCCGTCGCCGAGGAGCACGAAGCTACGCGAGTCGTGACCGGCGAACCGGGTGGCCAACGCGAACCCACAAGCCAGCGCGAGACCGTGGCCGAGCGACCCGGTCGGCAACTCCACGCCCGGCACTGCGCGCACCGGGTGGCCCATCAACCGGCTGCCCGGCCGCCCGTATCCGGCGAGTTCCTCGACCGGAAAGAAACCCCGTTCGGCGAGCGTCGCGTACAGGGCGACGGCGGCGTGGCCTTTGCTGAGCAGGAAGCGGTCGCGGGCTGGGTCGTCCGGCTGCCGCGGGTCCACGTTCAGCACTGAGAAGTACAACGCGCTGAGCACCTCGACACAGGAGAACGCGCCGCCGAGATGGCCGCCTTCTGGTCCTGCGCACATGTCGACGACGTGCGTGCGGATACGGGTGGCGACCGCCTCAAGCGTGTCCTGGGCGGCGGTCATGATGCCGCCGCCGCGAGCGTCGCCACCATGTCCGTGTTCGCCCACACCTTCTCGAACGCGTCCGCGTAGAGGCCGAGCAGCTGGCCCGATCCTGGATGGAGGTGACGCTTCTGCAGGGTCAGGGAGTCGGCGATGATCGCGCGGGCCACCGGGTAGTCCGAGCCCGGTGCCGAAGCGCCGGTCGCGGTCCACGGGTAGCCCGAGCCGAAGCCGATGCGGTCGACGAACACCTTCTGGTCGGGCAGCGGTATGAGCTGGTACTGCGACATCGGCACGCCTTCGGCGCGCAGCAGCCGCCGCAGGGTTGAGCGCAGAGCCTCCGGACGCACGTCGGAAAGGCCGAACGCGGCCGGGTCGAACCGGAACCGCAGGATATGCCAGACGTGGCTGGTGTCCGGGAGCGCGGTCGGTACGCGCAGGCCGGGCAGCACCGCCAGCCGCGCGAGGAAATCGGCGACGTTGCGTTGCCGATGGCGTTCGTACTCGTCGAACCGGGTGAGCTGCGCGTCGGTGAAGGCGGCCTGGATCGCGTTCATCTTGTGGTTCCAGCCAAGGCCGTAGGACACGTAGTCGCGCTCGCGGCCGCTCTCGATCACCTCGCCGAACTGCCTGGACCTGCGCACCGACTCGGCCAGGTCGGCGTTGCCGGTCACGACCAGACCACCTTCACCACAGGTCGGGATGTTCTTGGTGACCTGCAGGCTGAACGCTCCCGCGTCGCCGATCCCACCGACGGGCCGACCACGGTGGGTCGCGCCCGGTGCCTGTGCGGCATCCTCGACCACGGCGAGGCTGTGCCGGACCGCGATGTCGATGAGCCGGTCCATGTCGGCGGGTGCGCCGTGCAGGTGCACCGGGATGATCGCCGCGGTCCTCGGGGTGATCCGGCGCTCGACTTCGTCCGGGTCGAGGTTGAAGGTCACCGGGTCGACATCGGCGAACACGGGAACGGCCATCTGATGCACGGGCGCGAGCCCCGTGGCGATGAAGCTGAGCGCGGGCACGATCACCTCGTCTCCCGGCCCGACCCCGAGCGCGGCCAGCGCCAGGGATAGTGCGGCAGTGCCGGTGGACACCGCGACGCAGTGGTCGAAGCCGAACCGCCGCGCCCAGTGCTCCTCCAGGGTGGCGACCGGATTCGGACCGTCCGAATTGGACACCAGCCGGTCACCGTCGAGCGTTTCCAGGACGGCTTTGCGGTCCTCATCCTCGATCAGCGGCCAGTCCACGCGACGCCTGTCCTTCGGCACGGCCGCTGGGCCGCCGAATGCTGCCAGCTTGTTCATCACTGCCTCTCTGGATGGTCAGATCGCCGCGCTGACGGCATCGACGGCGTACGCGTACTTGCCGCGCAGCACGATGGCGTGGTGCGCGATGTCAGCCGCGACCGCACGAGGATGGTCGAGGCCGTGCGCGCCGGTGATGCGCAGCCCGGTCCACGCGTGCGCGACCGCCTCCACGGCGCGGCCGGCCCCCGCCAGCGCCGGATCGCCCCATTCCCTGCCGCATCGGCGCAGGAGCTCACCGTGCAGTGACGCCTGTGCCTGCATTCCCCAGCCGAACGGATACAGCTCGCGCAACGCGGCCGCGTCCCCGGCTCGGCACCGGTCGACGAGCTCCCCGGCGAACTCGTCGAACCCGGCGAGACCGGTGCGGGCCGGGGTGGCTGTGGTGAAGGCGTCGACGTCGGCGCGCAGGTAACCGCCGAGCAGTTCGGGGGTCAGCGGCGCGGGCGGGGCGTCGAGCCGGACATCGAGACAACGCCGGCCGATCCGTGAGTCGCTGAAGAACGCGTCCTGTACGTCGGGCGGGTTGGCCGAACCCCAGCTCCGCAAGAACGCCTCGATCGGGATGGCACCGCGAAACGCCGGCGGCATCGCGTCCGAGACGTACACGAGTCCGCAGACCTCGTCCAGACCGTAGACCACCACGAGGTGGGCGGCGTGTACGTCACCGTAGGCGGGCCGAAACGGCAGGTGGAAGTTGTCCACCGCGGCGATGACCAGCCGGTCGTCGACCAGCGACTCACGGACCTCCCGCCAGACGTCGTCCTCGTCGGCGGGCTGCCACCAGCGGGAGCGCAGTTCGTGGTGCGGGGCCAGAGCCGCGCCCAGATCGCCGTCGGGGCACGGGTAGTAGAACTCGTCGAACCGGACGTCACCGGGCAGGTGCACGAACCGCCAGCCCGCGCCGAGCACGGCCAGCGGGTCGGCGCCGACCCGAACCAGCAGCGAGCCGAAGGTGGCCTGGAGGCAGCTGATCAGGTCGCGGTACCACAACTCCGGCTCGGCGATCATGTACGTCCGGGCCGTCACATCACTGGTCATGCCCGCCCTCCGCGCGCTGGAGGGTGACCGCGAAGACGTGCACCGCGACGTTGCGCGGCAGCCGGATGCCGGCGAGGTCCGCGCGCCGGGTGACCGGCACCCGCTGCGCCCACATGACCGCGGACACGCCCCGCTGCACATGGTGCGGGTAATGCATGACCGGGCTTTCGAACGCCAGCAGTTCGCCGAACCACGCCGGCGCGGCCCAGAAGTCGGAGACCCGTAGCGGCTCCCCGTCGACCGGGCCGTCGCCGAAGTGCAGCTCCATGGTGTCTTCGCAGCGCCGTTCCGCCGCCGCCAACACGTGCACCCAGTCGTAACGCCCCTCTGGCACCGTGATGAACTGGCCGGCGCAACGGACGTTGTCCGGCCCGGCACAGACCGGCGGGAACCGGAAGGGAACGCCGCCCACGTGGACGAGGCTGCCGCCCTCGGGCAGGTACTCGGCGGCGAACGAGTTCCCCCACACGTTGAACTGGCCCGCTTGGGTCGCCGTCGCCGACGAGATGGCCGTGTTGTTGCGATGACCAGAAATGTCGACCGGATCGCACCGGCGGGTAACAGCGGCGGAGACGAGTATGTCCGTCAAGTGACTCCCCCTCACCGGAACACTCTTCGGTATTTCCAAATGTAGGCCGCTGACTCGCTCTTTTCGTCTGCACCATGATTACCGCGAAAACGTCCGGATCGAAGTTTCGACGTACTCGCCAGGTAATCCAGGTGATTATTCCGGTCCGGATGTCCACGGCCGGCGTCGTCAGGGGCGAAGTGCGGCCGTGCGCAGCAGTTCGTAGTACGGCAGGTGGTAATCGAGGTAGGCGCGCAGCACCGGGTTCGCGTTGACCATTTCGGCCCCACCGCCCGACCCGCGCGTGAATCCCGTGGTCCTGCTGGTCGACCGGTGCCAGCGGCCGGTCGCCCGCCACTCGGGCCGCATACCCGGCTGCCAGCTCAACGCGTCAGGCACGAACGGGATGCCCACCGCCGAGCAGTACGCCCGCACGGTGTCGGCCGGCCGGTCGAGCAGGTCGTCCGAGTCGATCACGACCGGCATCGTGCCGGTGGCGGACCGCACGGCGGCGAAGATCTCGTACAGCCAGGCGAAGCCGATCTCGTCGCGGCCCAGGTTCGGGTTGAGGGCATAGTGCGACGCGATGGCCTCGGCCGGGTGACGAATGATGAACGTGTGTGTCGCGGCCTTCAGGAAGGCGTGGTCGGCGAGTAGCGCCGGGTAGTGGAAGTCCACAGTGTCCTTGAAGAACACGGGCGTCTCCGCGGCGATCGCGCGCAGGGCGGCGAGTACGTCCTGTTCGGTGTGCGCGACCCGGTCGCCCACCCTCGCCTCGCCGAAGTCGACCACCTGGGAGAACGGTTCGTGCACCACAACGCGGTCGTTCCGTTCCGCCATCATCCGCGCGAAAGCGGTGGAACGGCTACGCGGCGCGCTCCACAGGGCGAGCACCGGTATCCGCTCTTGCATATATTCCACGGTTCTCCTTCCCGCCGGCGTATTCGTAAGTCCGGTCCATTGTCGTACGGGCGGTGCGGGAACCGGGGTAAGCGAAATAGGTAGCCGCCGGCAGGAAGCTTCACGTAATACGTCCCCGCGGATGAATCTGTCAGGGACGCGCCCGGTCTCGGGCCGCCCGTAGTGTCTTTCCCGCGGCCGCCGAATTGTGCCGTCCCTTATTACGGAGGTCATGTTGCCAGCGACACCAGCGCGCCTGGATGACGGCAGGATCGCCGTGTTGGCCAGTCGGGTCGGCGCGGACGAGAAACGGCTGTTCGACGCGCTTGAGCGTCGCGGTGTCCCCTTCGATCACGTCGACACGCGCGCACAGTGGTTCGTCGCCGCGCCGCGTGACCTGCCCTGGCGGCTCGTGCTGAACCGGGAGATCGGCCAGGTCCGGGCGGCGTACGCGGCCCGCTGCCTCGCCTCGGCGGGCGTCGAGGTGATCAACAATGCGGACGCGATCGAGATGTGCGGGGACAAGTGGCGCACCACTATGGCGTTGCAGGCGGCCGGATTGCCGATGCCGCGCACCGCGCTCGGCCTCACCCCCAAAGCCGCGCTCGACGCGCTGGACGCCATCGGCTATCCGGCGCTGGTCAAACCGCTGGTCGGTTCGTGGGGTCGGCTCGTGGTCCGGCTACCCGACCGCGCGGCCGCGGAAGGCGTGTTCGAGTACGTCGCCGCGCTGCCCGGCCCGCAGTCGCACCTCGGATACGTGCAGGAGCTGGTCGACAAGCCCGGCCGAGACATCAGGGCGATCATGGTCGGCGGCGAACTGTTGGGTGCCGTCTACCGAACGGGTGAGCTGTGGCGTACCAACGTGGCTCTCGGCGCGCAGACCCGGCCGTGTGAGCCGACACCCGAGATCACCAAGCTGTCGATCGACGCCGCCGCCGCGGTCGGCGCCGACATCGCCGGCGTCGACCTGATTGAGGACCGCGACGGCCGGCTGCTGGTACTGGAGGTCAACCACCGGGTCGAGTTCACCGGCTTCCAGTCCGCGCTCGGCGACCGGGTCGACGTCGCGGACCGCATCGTTGAACACCTCCTGGAACGAGGGTGACGATGAACTGGGCATTCACCTCGTCCGGCGAGGTCACCGAGACATACGCCGCCGGGCTACTGCGCGGGATGCTGGA